>JAQSXD010000266.1 GCA_029266295.1 Bacillota bacterium
TCTTCAGCGCTGATGATACTTGGCGGGCAGCTGCCTGGGAAAGTAGGACGTCGCCGGTTTTACAAAAAAGCACATTGCAAATGCAGTGTGCTTTTTTAACGTAAAACGGGACAGCATGCGAGAGAGCGGATCAAAATGGACATGAGCTAGACCCGTTCTCGAGTCGGAGAGAGGCACGCAGTGCTGAACGTTGCCGGTTTTACAAAAAAGACATTCCATTAGGGATGTCTTTTTTCTATGTCTTGATGACGATCTACTTTCCGAAGTAATCTGCTGCCCGCCATTGGCGAGGCAGGTGCGTATTTTACGCAGCATCGGCTGCATTGTAAAACCGGACAGCATGCGCGAGTTACTTTTTTATTATAGTCAAGGAGAACACTGAACTACAAAATAACGCTTGTAGTAAAGATCCCATCTTCGGCGGAGAAAGAATAAACCCCACTGTATTTTTGTGTGACTGCTGCAATGCTTCTCGTAACAAACCCATGATCTTCTCTAGTGCTCACAGGTAGGTCATCCGCAAACGCTACATTGCCCTCGTAGCTGTTTGCAATTTGTATGAAATTAACCGTATAATTGCTGCAATATTTTTGAATCGTAGCATCATCAATGTTTTTTTCAACCTCTGCAATATATATTTGTGCAGCTTCCTCGTTGTGGTCTGCAAGAAAGGAGTTGATCAGGGCTAAGTGATGCCGCATATCGTGTCGATATAGGATTATTTTCTCCTGTGATTCTTCCAATGCTTCAAAAGCAGACGCGCCGCCGCTACCTGATTGATTAATAAATTTTGCGCGCTTTGCAGGGTAAGCTGCTCTCTGGTTTGTCTAAAAAATCGAAAAATCATGTAATAAGCTCCTATGATGGAGGCAATGTTTGAGAGCTCCTGAATATCATCATCACAAATTGCTATCTTCAGCATAATAAACCACCTTTGTTGTATTTGTATTCTCATACTACCATATAATATTGAAACATAAAATAGTCGTTTCGTGTCGAAATTATGCCGATTCGTGCAAGCGGCATTTTTTTGTGTAATAAAATTGGTACAATGATGAATAAGTGGCGGGGGAGAATACTTTCGATTCTTAAACTCATACTTACTCTTGAAATAAACTGGGTGAGAACATATGCACTATATTATTTCTTTTGGAGTCATCCTCGGGGCTCTTGTTTGTTGGTTTATCTCCGTCCGCCGTTCCCTTGCCGGAATGATTGAAAACATCAATAACGCAATGGCGCAGATTGGGATACAGATATTCTCACAATGGGAGCTATTGATTTGCGTTTTGGATTTAATGAAGTGGTATGCCCCTGGTGAACGTGAAATCATTATTGACACCATGAAGTCAAGGCGTTGTATCAATAAGAATTCCCGACCTGCGGATGTTGATCTACAACGACAGTGGGGGCAAGCTGAACCGTTCCATTCAAAGGTTTCCCGCAGCTATGATTGCACGGATTCTTGGGCTTTCTGTCAGGGGATATTTTGAGGAAGACGGTTGAGTAATGGAGTTAACTTGATCTTTGAAGTTCAGGAACGAAATTTAGATAACGATGTGTATCATTAAAAGCAAGGAGGAATGCAATATGAAAAGAAAAATTACAGCAATTATGCTCGCACTCCTCATGACGGTGGCTCCTTTCCCGGCCTTGCCCGTGTATGCGGCAATTACAATTACCCCAGGGGGTGGTAATTAAAGCGGCACAGGCTGGACATGGGTTGCCGGAACAAAGACGCTGACACTTTCGGGGAATGACGATATTCCTGTTGATGAAAATACATTTAGCGGAGCATTTGGTACCGGTTATATTACGATAAATGATATGCATACTGGCACCGCTCCTACCATCAATTTTAACAACTTTTCGATAACCGGTTCTGCTGCAGGTGCCCATGCATATGGCAGCGCAATAAATATTGGACAGGGAGTATTGGATGGGCAGACGATAAAGGATATGGAGAAGAAAGAGTCGATTCTGGAAATCAGGACAGCGTCGGCAATTTACTCCCTACCTGCTGCAGAAATCAATATTGACAGTGTATCATCACAATTCGGGCAGTCCGTAAAACTCAAGGACATCATAATGAGTGTCAAAATAGAAGTGCTAACAGAAGACGCTACGAAAGTCGTTGTGGATACCGCAAACAAAAACAATTATCAGGTATTAGTAAAACCCGTTGATTTCGAAATTACCTGCACAAACGGAGGAAAGACGGTAACTGTTTCCAAATTCAACGGCTATGTCGAAAGAATGGTTTCAATCCCCGACGGAATTGATTCTAAGAAAGTGACCACAGGAGTCGTACTAAACAAAAATGGAAGAGCCCGATCGAATTTGCGGATGCTGCAAAACATTGGGCAAAGGCTTCCATCAATAATATGGGTTCAAGGCTGGTCATCAGCGGATATGATACAGATACCTTTGCACCAAATGCAAAAATCACCCGTGAACAGGCAATGACATGGTGGCAAGAGCAATGGCAATTACAAAGCTGGATGCTACAACGGTTATCAAGGATGCAAATTCTCCGCTGAAAGAGTATGCAGATACAGGAAAAATATCGCCTTATGCGAAGACAAGTATCATTGCGTGTATAAATACGGGAGTTGTTACAGGGAAAAACGCAGATACCATTGCGCCAAAGAATTATATCACAAGGGCAGAAGTTACAGTCATTATTGAAAGATTGCTGAAAAAATCATATCTGATATAGGGATTGCCACCATATAGAATGGAAAAAGCCTCTGCAGCAGTGCGGAGGCTCATCATTACATAATTAATTGGCAGCCATAAGGAGAATCTCAAAATGAAAAAATTTGATTATGCAAATGTTTGGCAGGCTTTTCTTAAACCCGATTTTGTGTCTTTGCTGACTCAGATACATGAGTATAAGGGAGAACAAAATCTATTAATAGAAACAAAGGGTAATATCCTTACAAATATGCGTGAAATCGCAAAGATACAGAGTATAGAGACTTCGAATAAGCTCGAAGGGATTTATCTGCCTGGCGGGCGTTTGAAAGAAATTGTTCAGAACAGTGCGCAGCCACAAAGCGCCAATGAGCAAGCGATTGCCGGATATTGCGATGTCCTTGCCACGATTCATGAAAGCCGTGAATACGCTCCGGTGTGCCCTAATATGATCCTGCAGCTATACAGGGAGCTTTATAAGTATGGCGGTAAAGACGTTCAGACCGTTTACGATTTCGAAATAAAAGAATCGGTCGAGCATCTTTGCAATGAATTCTCTCAGGAGATGGAGAAGGGTATTGCTGATCCCCTCCTATTAATACCGATATTTGTTTTGGATTTTCTCTGTATTCATCCCTTTCATGAAGGAAATGGCAGAATGAGCCGTCTGTTGACACTGCTCCTCCTCTCTCGCGCTGGATATCTTGTGGGCAGGTATATCAGTATTGAAATGCTAGTCGAAAATACGAAAGAAGCCTATTTTGATGTGATTCAAAGAAGCTCAGAAAACTGGTATGAGAGCAAGGGCAACCACGAACCATTCGTGTCATACACGCTTGGGATTATTCTTAACGCATACAGGGAGTTTTCTACGAGAGTTAAATTTCTGAGAATGAAAGGCATGTCCAAATCGAAACGAATTCGGGTAATCGTTGAAAAACATACCGGAAAAATTACAAAGCACGAAATACTCAATCTATGCCCTGACATAAGCGCAATTACAGTGCAACGAACGCTTTCTGAACTTTTAAAAAAGGGAGAAATTACAAAAATTAGCGGCGGTCGATATACATCATATCAGATGAATCGAGACAAACGCGAATCCAAGTTAGGTCCACCATAAAAGAAAAACTCTCCATTGCTGAACAGAATGCAGGGCACCCCTTTCCCTTGCCATATATGATTCCTGTTAGCGTATTGCAAAGCATGAAGGTGGCGCCGAGATTGGTTTTTGTACATGGCGGCACATTAGAAGGAAATGCGGAGGTACAATCAGACTCTTGGGAGAAAACAATTGGTTTCTTCAATCAATAACTTAAGTGCATTCTCCAATCACTTCCGGTTGCGAGACTGCACTTTTTTACATTAATTAAATGGATCCATAAAATTAATTCTTGACATAATATCCCTTTCGGCATAAACTGAACATGTACGGTATGCATACAATACATGTACAATTATTGAATTAAGGAGCAAATGATGTCTAAAAACGAAGCAAAGAAAAAAATCATGTCAGCCGTAAGGGAGCTTTTATCTGAGGGTTGCTCTGTTGAGGATATCACCGTTCGAAAAATTGCAAATCAGGCGGGTGTGGGTATCGGAACGGTCAGTTATCATTTTCATTCCAAGGATAAGCTGGTTTATGAAGTAATCGCAGCCCAGATGGCTGATATTGCCGGAGTTTTGGCTCCAAACGCAGATGAGGGTACTCCGCTTGAGCGGCTCCGGTGGTTTTTCAGTAAAACGATTGAGATGGCACTCGAGTACAGTGAAATTTTTAAATCCCAGCTGTCCTATGATATGATCAACGGCGATTTGAGTATCTGCTATTTTGTTACACCGATTCTGAGGGAGCACTTTGGCAGCTCAAAAAGCGATCTGGAAATTACAGTTATTGCACTTCAGATGATTGCAGCACTGCAGATGATTCTGCTAAAATCAGAAGAGTTTCAACGCTGTACGGGGATTAACATTTATGATAACAATCAGAGTGAGAAAGTTCTCAGTGCAATACTTAGTACGGCCGTCAAGCCATAAGCACAGCCATGTCATCTGCTGGAAGGAAGAGCCGCCACGACGATGCTTCAAGAAGAAAGAGGGAAACGTATGAACGAAAATAAGAACCATTCTTTACGGCGAAATGACCTGGATTGGCTCCGCGTCTTTACTGTTTTTGCTGTTTTTTTATATCACTCTGTTCACTTCTTTGATTCCGGGGATTGGTCTGTTAAGAACCCAGTTACTTATGCTTGGATCGAGCCAACTTTGATGAATTTTATGGCAGTATGGCTGATGCCGTTAATTTTTTTAATTTCAGGAGCAAGTGTTTACTATGCGGTAAGCAAGACCACTGCAATCGGATTTCTTCGGGATAAAGTTATGCGGCTGTTCGTTCCGCTTATCGTTGGCGTCTTCAGCTTTTCGATCATGCAGGTTTATCTTGAACGAATTTCGCATGGCCAGTTTGATGGCTCATTGATAGAATTTATTCCGCATTATTTTGAGGGTATTTACTTGCCTGGCGGTACTGGAAATTTTGCTTTTCATGGAATGCATTTATGGTATCTGCTGTTACTGTTTGTTTTTTCTATAGCTTTCATGCCAGTCTTCTGGTGGTTTAAAGGAGCGCGCGGGAGCACGTTTTTGCATGGGGTTGGAGATTTGCTTGCGATACCAGGTTTACTGGTTTTGTTTTTCGTGCCTACCGTTATGATTCAAAATGTTGTCCCGGATGAAGGTTCCCTCGTGGTTGGAGGCTGGAGAATGGCGCAGTACGCCTGGTTTTACTTCGCCGGTTATCTGTTATCATCCCATCAGCATTTGCGATCTCAGATCATGAAAACGCGCTGGATTTGGGCATGCTTGTCCATTGTGCTCCTTTGTGGATCTGTACTTTTGCATAGGGGACCTGCCAACCATTCTGATATCCTGGTCTGGCTTGAAATTTTTACTGTTTTGGGATTTGCCATGAAACGGCTTGATTTTTCTAATTCTTTTCTGGAATTGAG
>JAQSXD010000267.1 GCA_029266295.1 Bacillota bacterium
GATATCAAATCCTTCCTGCTCGCACATGAGATAATAGGTATTCAGTATGCTGATGATGGTATCTCTCAATGCAAATTTGCTGAGGTGAAGCGTTTCTACCCCCGACTGCATCTTTGAGAGAACCAGCAGGTCGCTGACCAGCAGGTTCAGGCGGTCCGCTTCATCTATGATGACCTGAAGATGTGCTGTCCGCTTCTCCGGATTATCACCAGAGAGATCTCGAACCATTTCTGCATAGGACTTTACCATGGTAAGAGGCGTTCTCAGGTCATGAGAAACGTTGGCGATCAGGTCTTTGTGGAGGTTATCGGACTTAGCAAGCTCTCTCGACGTATAATTCAAGGTATCGGCAAGTCTCGCAATTTCTGAATACTGTCCGCCTTCAAAGGTTACGGCATAATTGCCCTCCGCAAGCTTCGATGCCGAATTGGTTATGTTGACAATTGGTCTTGAAACACGGTTCGAAATTAAAAATGACAAGATAAAAGCCAAAGTTAAGGAGATCAAGGTGACATAACGCAGCTGGTTTGCAAGGATATCCACTGTTGATTCAACGGGAAAAAGCGGTGAAAAGATGTAAAGGATCACTTCGTTGCCTGGCGTATTGTCCAGATAAGCGCCGTAAGCAAGGGTGTTGTTTTTTCTTCCCGGATCCGTCAGCATGATGGAAGTGGTGCTTCCGCCGCTATTGATCAGATTCTTGCGAATCACTGACATTTCCGAAAGGTATGCATTGCCTGGGATTCTTTGCTGAAGGCTGTTTCCCGGTGAGAAAATGATGGTACCGTCACTGGACTCGATATGGATGAAGATATCATTCTTATAGGAGATGGATGAGATATACTCAACAAGCCCCTCATCGCCGTATTTTGAAATGATAGACCGGGCGACCTTTCTAGTTTCGGAGATTTTCATTTCCTCATAATAGGTATCGAGAAAAAAAATCTGAAGAAACCAGAGCATGGTCATGAGCAATGCGGCAAACATAACAAAATAGACCCATATCTTAAATTTTAAACTTTTCCGGTCAATCATAAAATCAAGCTTCAAATTTATAACCTACCCCCCGCAGTGTAACAATATGATCACGATAATTACCGAGATTATTTCTCAGATTCTTGATATGGGTATCGATGGTCCTGTCATCTCCGAAGAAATCATATCCCCATACATCTGACAGGAGCTTATCTCTTGATAGTGCAATGTTTTTATTGTGAACCAGGTAAAAAAGAAGTTCATACTCCTTGGGAGTCAGTTCTGCCCTTGCACCATCAACAGTAACGGATCTTGCGGAAATATTAATCTCCAGCCCACCGAATTTCATAAGGCCGGTCTGGTCTGTGGCGGCAATATTTTTCCGGTTCAGAACAGCATTAATCCTGGCCATCAGCTCTTTTGGGCTGAAAGGTTTCACTACATAGTCATCAATGCCTAGCTCAAAGCCAAAGAGTTTATCATATTCCTCTCCTCGAGCGGAAAGCATGATGACGGGAATGTCCTTTAGTTTTCGGATTTCCTTACAAGCGGAAAAACCGTCCAGCTTTGGCATCATGATATCCATAATAATCAGGTCATAATCATTCAATTTACATAACCCAATGGCTTCCATTCCGTTTTCTGCTTCTTCTACCTCATGCCCGTTAAATTCTGCATACTCCTTGATTACCTCGCGGATTTTCTGTTCATCATCAACGATTAATATTTTATACATAGGTGAAAACCTCCAATCAATACGAATCTTGTTCTGTGCATTGAAACGGCCGGTCCAAAATTCAGAAAAAATGCCTTGCCTTACAATGCGCTTACTTTATTCTAATACTATTTTCAAATTTATCTATAATAGCATTTGAAAACAGTATAAGCCAATAATATGTAGGTTTTGTGATGTACTTATGAGTATATAGCAAAAAAGACTGTTTTCACAGCCTTTATGCTTTCCGGAAACGGAAGTATCGATTCCGACCGGAGCAGCTGCGTTTTGCCGCAGCTGCCAATGTTAATGATGTAGGAAAAGTAGATATACGCGTTGTAATGTCCCTGATCAATTGTTTTGAACAGGATTGGGATGAATGTGATCGTATCCTATGCCTATTTTGCTTGAATTTTCTTCAGTGTAGCAAATCTCGGCACGCCGTCTTCCATCGGAACTTTGCTTTCTCCCTGAATGAGGGGAAGCGTATAATCGATGAACGGCTGTAGCAGTCCATTTCCTGCTTCATTGATCCATTCTCTTGGAACTTTCTTTTCGAAGTTGGCAACCTCAGTCAGGTTAACCAAAACTGTCTCGCAGTTGTATTCTGCGCCTGCACCTCTTTTGAAAGCAACCATCTTGTCTGTTTCGCCTGCTTCGGCAGCCTTGAAAGCAGCCGCTCCTGCAGCGTAAGCTTCTGTAACGTCAGTTTCTGAAGCAATGTGTGCTGCGCAGCGCTGAATGATTCCAAATTCAATTCCTCTGACCTTGGCTTTAATCTTTGTGTTTGCAAAGTTTGCAAGGTTTGCTGCTAAACCACCCATCTGAACGTGTCCAAAGGCATCCTTTGACTTTGCGTTGGTTGCTAGGAGCTCAGAGATATATTTTCCGTCTTTGTCCACAATTCCTTCTGAAACTGCAACAAGAACATCACCTTTTTCATTATAAACTTTTTCGATATCACTGATAAACTGATCAAGATCAAACGCAACTTCTGGAAGGTAAATCAGATCCGGTCCCATTCCTTTATAGGTTGCGATTGCTGAGGCTGCTGTGAGCCATCCTGCGTTTCTTCCCATTACTTCCACAACTGTAACGGAACCTGTACCGTATACTTTTGCATCACGGTATACTTCCATGCACGTGGTGGCTACATATTTTGCAGCACTTCCGAAGCCGGGGCAGTGATCTGTCAGTGCCAAGTCGTTGTCGATGGTCTTAGGGATACCCATTACTCTGCATTCATAATCGTTCTGTGCCATAAACTGGCTGATTTTATTGCAGGTGTCCATAGAATCGTTTCCGCCGTTATAGAAGAAATAGCGGATATCATATTTTCTGAAGATTTCCAGAATGCGCTTGTAATCAGTGTCGTCAACCTTGTAATCCTTCAGCTTATATCTGCAGGTTCCCAGAACGGAAGACGGTGTAAAACGCATCAGTCCCAGCTCAGCCGGATCTTCCTGATTCATATCGTAAAGGATTTCATCCAGCACTCCCTTAATTCCGTGGGCAGCTCCGTAAACTCGTGTTACGACATCAGATTTTAAAGCGGTTTCAATACATCCTAGTGCACTTGCATTGATTACTGAAGTCGGTCCTCCTGACTGGCCGATCAGAACTGCTCCTTTTAATTGTGTCATAGTTTTCCCTCCTAAAACAAAATTTCGTTGCTCTATTCTTAGTGTGATTTTTTTACTTGACCTTATGCATCCACATTGTTTCATGATGCACTCATTCCGCATTTCTCTCTAAAAAAAGCTTCGGCAGAATCAGTCTCTTATTTTTATTCTGATATCATTTTATCATATGTTGAAAAAATCGCAAGGTAATTTGATGATTTTATTGGTAACTTGAAGATAAATTTTTGATCATGTCTTAGGAAAAGTCAAAATATTTTATCAATCATGAACGATTGTTTCCTAAAGAGTCTCATCAGTGCAAAAAATGTCAATTCTAAAATATCGGCACAACCGAAATGAAGGAATCTGAAATTTTGTAAAAGTAGATTTTGAAAAAATCAAAAGAATGCCGTGGTTATTGATGGAAATAAATTGCATTCCGGTTCGGATAGTTAATAATTTAACTGGGAAAGCTAAGGAAGGGAAATCTGTAAGGGATACCTCTCTTTAAAGAGCAGAGGGAATAAATCCTATAATCTTACAACGAAAACGTTCGTTTTTCAACAGAACACAGATGTTGATAGTTAATTAAATAACGATACAATTGTGCGAAGAAGGTATTGACAACGAACTGTTCATGGGTATAATAAAGATAATTTTACTGAACATAATTTATGCATCTGAACAAATGTAAAAGTAAAATGAAATTAATCTCGCGAGGTTTACAAATGTTAAAGCATGTTGGTAATGAAAAGCTCATGGTTAAAGTATGTAATCTATATTACATGGATGACATGAAGCAGGAGGAAATCGCAAAGAAATTAGGAATTTCAAGACCGACAGTATCAAGACTGCTAAAGGACGCTAAAGATGCAGGGATCGTTAAGATTGAAATCATCAGCCCCTATTCCAATGATTTCAGTGAACTGGAACGTTCGCTGGAAGAAAAATACAAACTGAGGCATGTGATTATTGTCAATGATCAAAATGACGATTTAAGCCAGAAGCGTGAATTAGGCAGAGAAGCGGCTTATTATCTGGAGCGGATTCTAAAGCCAAAAGACATTGTCGGACTGTCCATGGGAACTACGTTAAAAGAAATCCCGCAATTTGTGAGCAGCAGGAAGGACAGTAAAATTACCTTTGTACCGATTCTTGGAGGCGTTGGGCAGGCGAATATGGAGATCCATCCGAATCAGATTGTGATGGAAATCGCCAATGCGTTCGGCGGCAAATATATGCTGCTTCATGCTCCAGCAGTAGTTTCCGACCCAAGCATCATCAAATCATTTCAAGAAGAGCTTGGAATCAAAAGCGTTATGGAATTGATGAAAAAGGTCAACGTCGCAGTTGTAGGTTTGGGGACACCCTTCGATACGAACTCGACGATGATGGCAACAGGTTACTACAATAAGAACGATGTTGAGCTGATGCGAAAGCTTGAGGCAGTAGGCGACATCTGTATGCAAACCTTTAATAAAGACGGTGAGACAAAAGGGTTTGAGTCCAATCAAAAGGTCTTTGGTTACCATCTGGAAAATCTACGGAAAATAGAGACGGTGATTGGAGTTGTCGGTGGAACCAGTAAGCTGGAAGCGATTAAAGGAGCAATTAAAGGCGAATACATCAATGTTTTGATTACAAATTACTCAAACGGATTGGCCCTTGACGGGCGGCAGTAACGATCTCTTCTGTTTGTGAAGATATCTGCCGGCTTGGTACTGATTTTGAAAGGAAAGAGGCATGGGAATCGAAAAACTAATTCTGATCCTGTTCGGATTGATTTTTATCCAAGGACTTTTCACATTCGTTCAAGTAAAAAATTATAATAAAATGATTCGGCAGATGAAAAACTACGGTATGGTAGGGATCGGCATGAAGAAAGGAAGACTCACACCCGGAAGAATTATACTCCTGGCAGTTGATGAAAATGGCACTGTGGTCAAAGGTCTCAATATGAAAGGATTCTCTGTATTTGCAAGATTCAGAGAAATCAAGGATATTGCAGGCACAGATCTCCGGGTACTGAAAGAAAGCGTCAAGCAAAATTTAAAATATAATAAAAAGGGCGTTGCAAAACCGGACCCGCTGCTTCAGGCGATTGAGGGTCTTGAGAAAAGGCTGGCATCTTAACAGCCGCACGGGCAAAACACCTACTATCAGAAGAAACCGTTTTAGGAAAGGTCGGCTCCGGATATTGGCTCATTGACGGGCGCGCGGCTTCATAAAAACTGTTATCGGTCCTGTTCATGTATATGGTTCCATATTATGGAATTTATATAAATATTAATTTTCAAAGATAAATTTTGAAAGGAGAGGAAAAAATGGACATTTTGGCAAAAATAGCAGAGGGCTTTATTGGACTTTTCCAGGCAGGCGGAG
>JAQSXD010000268.1 GCA_029266295.1 Bacillota bacterium
CCGCAGATCGCCGCTGTGATGATGAGTTTTTCCATTTGTTTGTTCTCCTTTAGATTAAATAAATGCAAGTCCAACTTCTTTGTAACGTCAGAGTGGAACCCGCTCCCAAATGTATATCTAGTCGCTAAGCAGGCTGTAGAGCACGCTTGCGATTCGATCCGCGTCATGTCGGATATATCCTTTTTTCACTTCTGCAAAATTATTCTCGATCAGCGATATTCCGATCTCCCTAAGTCTTAAGCGATCTTCTGCTGAAGGAATGATCTGATGGGCTCCGTCATCGCTGTATGGTTTCAGCGTTTCTTCGTCAATCACCGTATTATTTGCGATAACATATTCAATAACTCCATCCCCCAGATAGCGGGAGGCTTTTTCAACATGGTCCCAGACGGTGAAGTGATCCGTTTCGCCGGGCTGTGTCATCATGTTGCAGATGAGAATCTTTCTGCCTGAAGCCTGCCTTACTGCGTCGGCGACGCCGTCAACGAGGAAATTGGGAATAATGCTTGTAAACAAACTCCCCGGGCCCATGACAATAATATCTGCGTTATGTATGGCCTCAATCGCGCCCTTTGTGGCAGATGGATTTTCCGGAATCAGAAAAACCTTCTGGATCGGACTTCCCTGCCGCAGAACCTCTGGCTGAATCTGTGATTCTCCAAAGACCAGCGCGCCGTTCTCCAGTTTTGCGCCCAGCCGAATATCCGTACCGGTCACCGGCAGCACCTGACCCCTTACCCTTAAAATTTCATGGGTCTTGGCAACGGCCTCTTCGAAATTGCCACAAATCCCATTGAGTGCGGCAATCAGCAGGTTTCCAAAACTCTGCCCTTCCAGCATTCCTTCTGTAAAACGATATTTTAAAAGCTCGAGCATCAGCCCCTCTTCATCTGCCATGGCAAGGATGCAGCTTCGAATATCTCCCGGAGGAAGCATACCGAGGTCTTCTCTCAGAACACCGGATCCTCCCCCATCATCAGCAACCGTTACAATCGCCGTAAGTTGATCCGTAATCCTCTTCATTCCCCGCAGGATAACGGACAGGCCGGTTCCCCCTCCGATCACTGCAATTCTCGGTCCGGCATAATTCTCATTAATCATTGTTTTCCCTTTCTAAGAATGTGCTTTTCTAATAAAGCACTGATTTCATGGAGGGTGCGCACGGAATAATCAGCGCGTCCCTAAAGATCCCTGTGGACTTTGATCACGCGCTTTCCCTCTTCCAGCAGTCTTTTCGTAAATTCGTTTGCCATCGCCACAGACCTGTGCTGTCCGCCGGTACAACCGAAAGCAACAACCAGATGGGATTTGCCCTCTCTGCTATAAAAGGGGATCAGACGATTGATCAGATCATGAACGGTATTTAGAAATTCCTGCGCTTCCGGGAATTTGAGCACATAATTACTCACTTTCTCACTATTTCCGGTCAGTTTTTTCATGCTTTTCAAATAGTAGGGATTTGGTATAAATCTCATATCAAAGACGATGTCCGCATCCAGCGGCATCCCGTTTTTGTATCCGAAGGACTGCACGCTGATGGTGAAGCCTGATCCGCATTCTTCTGTCCCAAGTAGTTTTTTGATTGTTTCATTGAGCTGGGCAGTCTTCATGTTTGAGGTATCAATGATGAAATCTGCAATCTTTCTGATTTCCAAAAGCCGCTGCTTTTCCGCAGTGATCCCTTCTAAGGTATTGCCAGCGCAGGCAAGGGGATGGGTTCTTCTGGTTTCATTGAATCTTCTGATGAGAATTTCGTCAGACGCCTCAAGAAACATGATTCTATATTTCACCCCGGCATGATTCAGCTCTACCAGACCCGATTTCAGGGCATCAAAAAATTCGCCCCCTCTGATGTCGATCACAAAAGCTGCCTTCTCGATCGACACTTTATCTCTCATGATCAGGTCAAGAAAATTCTTGATCAAGACCGGCGGCAGATTATCGATACAGTAGTATCCCATATCCTCCATGCAATTGACTGCCTGGCTTTTTCCAGCTCCTGATAATCCTGTTACGATAATTACATCCACTGTTTCAACCTCGTTTCATCTTTGGTATTCATCTTCTGAATACGGTGTTCTATTATTCTGCGTTTATTATGTTATCCTCTCACAATGAGATTTTCAATTCGCTCTAGGTCAAGACCCGCAGCCCTACTTCTTTCCACAGCACCCAGGCAGTCTCCGATACGATCCGGCGTATGGGCATCACTGCTGATTACGAATCGAGCGTCCGTTTTCGCAGCTTGTTTGATCCCTTCAATCGTAAGCCAGTCATGCCATGTACTGATTTCCATCAGCGTTCCCCGCGCTGCACAAGCTTCCGCGATTTCACCGATATCGAACACACCCTTGTCTCCGGGATGGGTCAGGATTTTTATCTCATTTTCATAGATCGCGCGAACCACCAAATCCGTATTGTGCTTCAGCTGCTTTTTCGTGCTTCTGTGAAACCAACCTGTCAGAATGAAGTTTCTGGCATGGAGGCCGAGGGCCTGCACCGGCTTTTCTCCAAAGACACCAAAATGGTATCCCGCAAGAAGATAGTCGAGGTATTTAAGCTCCTCCGGCAATACATCAAGCCGCCCGGAGGGGTTGATCACATTCGCCTCTACCCCAAGTAGAATTTCAATCTGAGGATAGATTGGCTTCAGCCGGTCAATCTCACCTCGCATCACTGCAATATTCTTCCGTTTCACTCCGTAGGTAACGTGCCCTGGGCCATGATCCGAAATCCCAATGGTCTTCAGTCCTCTTGCCACCGCCGCTTTTACATTATCCTCAATGGACCCTTTCCCGTGGGAAAAGGTGGTATGGGTGTGCAGATCATAGGACAGCCTATATTTATTTTCAGATTGATCCTTCATCGATTTTTTCTCCTGATTGTTTCCAATTTTCCAGTTATGTTTCCAACTTTCCAGTTATGTTTCCAATTTAAGTCATATCGCTAATGTTAACTCGTATCACACGATTTAACTCGTATCGCGCTATCGCGTCAAATCTTCTCCCACAATTCTAACCTCCGGCTCGAGTAGTACACCGGAATTCTCAAACACGGTACTGCGGATCACTTCCATAAGGTTTACGATATCGGAAGCCGTAGCCCCGCCTCTGTTGATGAGAAAGCCTGAGTGAAGCTCCGATACCTGCGCCCCTCCCAGTGACAGCCCGCGCAGACCCGCATCCTGAATCAGCTTTCCGGCAAAGTGATTATGCGGCCGTTTAAAAAAGCTCCCTGCGCTGGGGTAGGACAGGGGCTGCTTCTCTGTTCTTCTGGCAGTAAGTTCCTTGATCCGATCTGAAATCTTCTCCTGATCGCCCTCCTTCAAAAGGAAGCACGCATTCAGCAGAATATCCCCCGTTCTCTGAAATATGCTGTGTCGGTACGATAGTTCCAGTTCGTCCTTGCTCAGGCGAAAAATCCGCGATCCGTCTTTAGTCAGGACCTCTGCACTCTCGATAATCATGGACATTTCCCCATCGTATGCACCGGCATTCATATAGACAGCTCCGCCTACGGTGCCGGGAATTCCCGATGCGAATTCAAATCCGGCAAGGGAAGCATTGCAAGCCTCTCTGGCAACCGTAGAAAGAAGGGCTCCTGCTCCTGCGGTAATCCGGTTTCCTTCTGTTTTCACTTCTTGAAAGCCTTCCCCCATTCGAATGATGACGCCCCGGTATCCCCCGTCTTTCACCAGCAGATTGGAACCATTTCCCATAATGAGATGCTCGGCTCCGCTGCTGCTTACAACATTCAGTGCTTTAACCAGCTCGTCCCTGTCTTTGGGCATAATCAGAAGGTCTGCTGTACCTCCTGCTTTAAAAGATGTATATTCCTTCATAGGTGCATCAAGCACCATTCTATTTTTATCTATCTGTAGTAATAATTCCTCGTAAATTTGGCTGATATTCAATCCTTTTCCTCCATTAACTGAGATCACCCCGGACGGCAAAGTAAACGCCAGATCCGAGTACCCCCTTTTGACAGAAGGCTACCTTTATTATATCTAAAAAAAATACCAAAGTAAACCGGATAAAATGGCGAGTGATATGGCAACAGAAGCATTTGCGCCGGTTCGGATTGGGGCAGTCAAGATTATTATATGTCAATATGGTGACTTTCATTTCATATCTTTTCAATACTGCCACAAAACACCACGATATCGAAGAAATTCTGCCTATATACTTACCGGCTAAACGACCCTTCTGCCTTTTGTCCAAACCAGTCTATGCATAAAGCTGCATAATTATTAAATGCCATGAATAAATATTTATTTTTCTATTGAAATCCGTGTATTACAGTGGTATACTCTTTTCAATAACCCGAAATCAGGCTATGGCTCTTCGCAGCAGCTCGGACTTGACTGCCGCGGGAAATAACAATAGATGCCCAGAAGGAGGAAATCAAAATGGCAAAGGAAAAGGTAGTATTAGCATATTCAGGCGGATTGGATACCTCAATCATATTGACCTGGCTGAAAGAGAATTACGATTACGAGGTGATCGCAGTCTGCTGCGATGCAGGACAGGTAGAAGACTTCGATGCGGTGGAAAAGAAGGCTTATGCAACAGGCGCTTCCAAATCCTACATCATCAATATTCAGGAAGAATTTATCACAGACTATATCTGGCCCACACTGAAAGCAGGCGCAGTATACGAAAACGATTATCTGCTTGGAACCTCAATGGCAAGACCCCTTATGGCAAAGAAGCTTGTTGAAGTAGCAGAGGCAGAAGGTGCGTTTTACATATGTCACGGCTGCACCGGAAAAGGAAACGATCAGGTGCGTTTTGAGTCCACCATTAAGGCTCTGAACCCTGCTATCAAAATTATCGCTCCATGGAGAATGTGGGACTTCTCCTCCAGAGAAGACCTTCTGGCTTATGCAGAGGAACACAACATTCCCGTTGCCCAGTCCAAGGAAAAAATCTACAGCCGCGATCAGAACATCTGGCATATCAGCCATGAAGGCGGAAACCTGGAAAATCCCTGGAATGAGCATCTTGACGATATCCTTGTGATGAGTGTAGCTCCGGAAGATGCTCCTGACAAACCGACTTACGTTGATATCGATTTTGAAAAAGGTGTCCCAGTAGGCTTGAACGGCGAAAAGCTGTCTCCCGTTGCACTCCTCACCGAGTTGAATAAAATCGGCGGCGAAAACGCAGTGGGAACCATAGATATTATCGAAAACCGTCTTGTGGGAATGAAGTCCAGAGGCGTTTATGAAACCCCCGGCGGTACGATCCTGTATAAGGCCCATACCGATTTGGAAAAATTAATCCTTGACAGAGATACCATGGCGTATAAGAATATAGTAGGTCAAAAATACGCACAGTTGGTATATGACGGTCTCTGGTTCACACCTCTGAGAGAAGCCATTGACGCTTTTGTCAACGTGACACAGGAAGAGGTTACCGGTACGGTCAAAATGAAGCTCTATAAAGGCAATTGCCTGCCTGTAGCTTCTAAATCCGAAAACTCCTTGTACAGTGAAGAGTTTGCTACCTTCAGCAAGGATGAGGTATATGACCAGAAAGACGCAGAAGGCTTCATAAATCTGTTCTCCCTGGCAATGAAGATCAGAGCCATATTGAAGCAGAACAAGCAAGGAGGAAAGAAAACGGATGAAACTTTGGAAAGGAAGGTTCTTAAAGGCGGAGAATTCGTTGGCTGAGGAATTCAACGCTTC
>JAQSXD010000269.1 GCA_029266295.1 Bacillota bacterium
TTTCCACTTTTTTTATTAAGTATACCCTGTGTTTTATTATTTAGCAAGGAGGTTTTTGAATTATTGATAAATTTTTAACATTTCTCTTTTAGTTTTTCACAAATGCGCTTACGCGCTACCGGATGAGACAATATTCTTATTATTAAGACTCTCTCATCTGTGATTTCTTTACTTTGCGCTAAGCGCAGCCATGGTGATATAGTTGTATGGTTTATTAAAATGGGGCAGGAAAAATAAGTCGGTAAGCGCCAGCTTATCCACCGTAACTTTCTCCTGAATCGCCAGAGAAAACATGTGAATTCCCATGGAAAGATCATATTGGGAAGCCATTTGTGCCCCAAGAACCACTCTGGTTTCCCCATCATACACAATTCGAATCTTAACCGACTCGTTTCCGCTTTCTATAAATTCAGGCTTTTGCAGGTCTTCATAGTCTGAGGCCAGTGCATTGATACCGCGACGCTTCGCTTTGTTCAGGGTAAGCCCCGTGGATACCATCTTAAGGTCAAAGATGCTAATGCCGTTGGAGCCCTGCACACCTACAGATTCCAAAGGGATTCCCAAAACATTGTGGGCTGCCACAACACCGGACCGAACCGCATTGGTCGCCAGTGCAATGTAATTTTCTCCTCTGATGGAATTATCATAAACCGTTGCACAGTCACCGATGGCATAGACATCCGAAGCAGAGGTTTCCTGCTGTTTATTGACAAGATATGCTCCGTTTCTGAATTGAGTCAGCTGTTTCTTCCCGAGCTCCGAATTGGGGCGAAATCCGATGGCCATTACAACCATATCCGCTTTATAACGATTCATATTGGTCACAACTTCCTCAACACAGCCGTTTCCTCTGATCTCGGTGACCTTCTCGCCAAAGGCCAGCCTGATCCCGTGCTCTTCAAGATTCCTTTTCATCATATCTGTGAATGGTTCATCATAATAAGCAGACAAGCACGTCTTTTCCACATCGATCATCGTTACGTTTCTACTATGTCTTTTGAATGCTTCAGCAAGTTCAACCCCGATATAACCGGCTCCAACGACAACGATATCTTTGATTTCTGGATTCTTCAGCTTTTCAATCACATCCTGAGCATGCTGATATAGCTTTACCGGCTGAACGTTTTTCAGATCATGTCCTGGAATCGTAGGGACGATAGGAAGGGAGCCCGTCGCTAAGATCAGCTTATCATAGAGCTGCTGGATCATGCTTCCGTCTTTCCCCTCTGCAAGTATTGTTTTTCTTTCGAAGTCAATATCCAGTACCCGCGTCTCCAGAAAGACTTTTGCTCCCTTTGATTCCAGAGCAGCTTTGCTGGAATAGAATAGTCCCTCTGGTCCGCTGATTTGTTTTCCAATCCAAAGGGCCATCCCACAGCCCAAAAAACTGATATTCGAATTTGCGTCAAATACGACTACCTCGTGCCCTTTTGAATTTGCCAATATTGTATTCACTGCTGCCGTACCGGCGTGATTCGCTCCGATCACAACGATTCTGCTCATAATATTTCCTCCTTGTATAGTTCTTCGCCATTCTGTTTTTTTCTCTAGTTTATCCTCTTTCAGCAAGTCCGCCCAGGGCAAAATTGCCCACTGAAATCATATCAATGATCTTATATACCCTAAGGTATCGTGAAAGTAACCTCTTAACTTGTACTATGTCCTTTTGTTTCTTGCAATATATCCATGATTTCAATTCATCACGAAGGACCTTTCCTCACCTCTCCTTTACTTAAGCACAAAAAAGAAGCGGCCCTATGCACTTACGCAAAACCGCTTCTTCAAAGTCTTTCCATCCTTATGGCTGTATGGCTACACTTCTTAAGCGAAGCTCCATCCACTCTCTGTTCAACCTTTTATTAAAAATCTGCAGCAGCGATCTCCATCGGTTTTACAGAGTGGTCTCTCAAAATCAACCTGAAACTCTTTGTAAAGTACCGCATCAATCTCGCAATAAAGTGCACCCAGCTTAAGGGCATCCAGCTGCTCCCACATATCGTGCATAGGACAGTAGGTGATATCTGTCGGCTGATCAGGGTCTTTTTCCCAAGAGACGGAAGGCATATCCCTGACGAGAGCATAGGTTTCTCCATTGATTGGCAGGCCCCGCTCTGCTGCTTCCTCCTTCATCACCGAAGCTCTTGCTTCTCCAAACCTCGTGACGGCGTTTCGAATAGCTTCCGTTCCCTTTTCTTCACCAAGCCGATCGATGAGTTCACTGGCCATAAAATGATAGAGTTCCGCCATGAGTTTGGCCATTCTCCCCACCGGCTCGTCGGTACTTCTAATTTTTCCCATCCCGCACCTCTTTTTCATCTTTTTTCTTTTGTTTCCTGCCGTCAGGCAAAATCTCTGACGCTCAGGATATTTCCTCATACGGCAGTTCTGGTTTCTTCTCAAGAAAGCGGCTCAAAGCCATTTCTACGTAGCTCGTCATCGAAATGGCACCCATGACGCAGACCGCAGCACAGCGGCCGCATCCGGTACAGCGTTGAGGATCATCCAGCCATGGTACAAATACACCCTCAACATTGGTTTCTTTCATCACCAGACCGTTTTTGCAGGCATTCACACAGGAACTGCACCCTTCACAATTCACCGGAATGACCCATGGAAGCTTTTTCGGCAATTTTCTTTCAGTTTTTGTGGCTTCCACAACGGTCACAGGTTTCCCTGCTTCCCTTCCAACATCCATTCAGTTGCCCCCCTTTCCTAAACTATGCCGTTACGCTTTCGGGGAAAGATCAGTCCAACGGCTTTCGTCAAATTCCTTCATACCGTCATATCCGAGCGTGTCCAGGCGGATGCCTGCTTCTGCTCCCGGCTTTGTGCAGTAAACCTCTTCTACTTTGATTTCAAGGAGTTCACTCCAGAGTTTTGCAGTGCCTTTCACCTGATAGGGGGCTCTGACGGACCCAAGATTTCCTGGCGCCAAAGCAGCATATGGATTTTCCAAAAGAATCTGCTCGATCTGCTTGATCTGACTGGAAGAGAGTGTGATTCGTATCGTATCATCATCGGCTTTAACCTTTTCCGCAACAATCACAGACGGGAAACCCTTTTTTGTCGCAAATGCAATGTGTGCACCATTCTCTGCAAACCAGTCCTTCATTCTTGGGGTTAAATTGATTGACATGCTCCCACCTCCCTATAAAATACTTTGACCTGCGTTTGCAGCATCAAAATCATAAATTTCTTCTACTTTTAAAGCGATAATGCCCCTTTGCGCCACTTTTGGCGGTGCAATATCCGGTGGAACCTCATCTGGCGGTTCTTTTGAAACCCAGTCGCCCCAATCTTCCAGGACTTCTCCTGCAACAATATCATGCCAACGGTATTGGTCTGGAGCTGCGTTGCTGATCACAGTGCAGGGACCTCTGAATACCCACGCGTGATCTTTTATGGGATGTGCCACAGAGATGCATGCTACTGGATTCTCATTGAGATTCACCTTGGTTTTCTGTGCGAACATATCTGCAATCAATATGTACTCGTCTTTATAATGCGTTACAAAACGTTCCGCCACAATATTGGGCTTTCCGTCAATGCTGCTGGTGGTCAGGTGCACCACTGCTCCGCCTTTTCCCACAACACGCAGGACCTTTTTCATTTCTTCTGTCAGAACTGCCATGATCATACCTCCTTAGGAACTCTGATTCCGAGCTGAAGCAACTTAACACGTTCAGGTTAGGAACGATTTTTTTATTTCATACTATATCTATGGGATTAATGATATTACCAATCTCCTCATCTGTCAAGTAACTTTTTTACTAATTTTTTGCACTATTTTTTTGGCGATTCCACAGAAACACAGTGACTCAAAACATAGAATGCAGCACAAAAAAATCCCACACTGCAGTGCGGGAGAAACCATATAGATTCTGCTTCATCAGGAAAGTGTATTGCAAAATCGATGCATTTCAGAATTTTCATATATTATATCGAGTTATTCCCATTTTTACTATACGAAATCAGAAATTTCATGACATGTCAAACATATGATTAAGTATCAATTGAAGGAGGTGTTATTTCTTGCTCACGCAAACAGACAGCAGAACCCTTGCCTATGTAAACCTCTTCGCAGTACTGGGTACTTTGGAAAATCTATGTGAACTCGCCCCGGAAGCAAAGAGTATCTTAAAAGGCAAAGAGCCATTTTCCATCGGGTTTGCAGTAAAAGGCGGTCCTCAGGCGGTCATCGCCTTTAAAAACGGGCATTGCGAGCTCCGTGAAGGAAGCAGCGGCTGCACCATATTGCTGCCGTTCCCCTCATGTGAAAAGTTTAACGGCATGATCAATGGAACCTATTCTCCTATGCCTTCTAAAGGCTTCACCAAGCTGACCCTACTTACCAAAACCTTTGTTCCTTTGACGGAAGTAATGAAGAATTACTTAAAACCTTCAAAGGCTGCACTTCAGAGCCCCGGCTTTCGCGAGATCAGCACCAGACTGATGCTCTACACCGCAGCAGCTGCAGTAGCTCAAGTCGGCAACAACGATAAGAGCGGAATGGTCAGTGCAAGCCAGATTCCAGACGGAGAGATTGCCATTGATGTAAAAAACGTGATGGGGATTACGGTCAATGTAAAAAATCATCGGCTAACAACCATCAAACAGCCCTGCCGAAGCCCAAGATCATCTATGGTCTTCGCAAGCCTTGACGTCGCAGGAAAGCTCCTTTCCGGAGAGGTCAGTGCCATGGCCTGTATCAGTGATGGCAGCATAGAAATGCACGGCATGCTCAACATGATTGACAATATGAACCGTATCCTTGACCGTGTTTCCCAATACTTAAGCTAGGAGGTGCATGATGCAATTTCCGATTTACGAATATCCCAAAAGCCGTGAGGCGTTTCAGCGTGCACTCCGGGTGATTCCCTCTGGAATCTATGGACATCAGGGACCCTCGGAGGGGTGTTATATCCCTCAAAGTGCCTTCCCCTTATTTTCTTCTCATGCCAAGGGCGCTCATTTCTGGGATTTGGATGGCAACGATTTTATTGATTACATGTGCGGCTACGGTCCCAATGTTCTTGGATACGGTGATTCCGACGTGGATGCCGCTGCCCTGGAACAGCGAAATAAGGAAGACTGCGTAACGGCTCCGTCCTCCATCATGGTAGATTTTGCAGAGCTGCTGGTTGATACCGTGGCAAGTGCAGACTGGGCTTTTTTTGCCAAGAATGGCAGCGATGTGACAACACTGGCCGTGCTTACCGCCAGAGCTGCAACAAGACGTAAAAAGATTATTTTCTTCAACGGCTACTATCACGGGGTTCATCCCTGGACGCAGAAGCTGGATTATCCCGGTGTCCTGGAAGAAGATGTATCAAATAACCTCTATGTGAAATTTAATGATTATCCCGCTCTGGAAAAGCTGTTCAGCGAATACCGGAGTGAGATTGCAGGCATCATCGCTCAGCCCTATGCTCACGGTAATTTTAATGATAACTATTTTGCCGATACAGCCTATTGGCAGAAGGTCCGGAAGCTCTGTGACGAAAGCGGCTGTGTGCTGATTGTGGATGATGTTCGCTGTGGTTTTCGACTCGACCTGGCCGGTTCGGATCATTACTTCGGTTTTCAGGCTGACCTAATCTGTTTTTGCAAAGCACTTGCCAACGGGTATAACGTATCCGCCCTCTGCGGCCGGGATTCCCTTCGCGATGTGGTCAGCAGCCTGTCCTTT
>JAQSXD010000270.1 GCA_029266295.1 Bacillota bacterium
ACCTGTCGGATTTTGAATTGTTAGTTGTTTTTCATACATAGTAAACTCTCCATTTTCACTAGCTGTCGTAATGGACTCATTGTAGCACGTTTGTATCATCCCAGGAACAACATTTTTTGTAATGAAGAATCGGTTCTCTGTACAAAAACTAGTTTTCTCAAACCATAGTTTTCTCTAATTCATTCATTTTTCAATACTTACAAGGATATCAACAAAAACATCGTTTTTGATTGGCCATCCATTTTTTAGTTTACACATGTTCAATTATGTAATACAATGTTCTTGGTCGAAAGATCCAACGATACATCAAAGGAGTTTATAACATGGAAACAAGAGAAGACCTTCTGATACGGGCAGCGGAATTGTACTACCATCAAGGGTTGAGTCAGAACGCCATCGCAGATATTCTTTGTACTTCGAGACCTACCGTATCCCGTATTCTTGACGAGGCCAGAGAAACAGGCATCGTCCAGATCATCATTCACAGTCCCATCAAGAAAAATCCGGAACTTTCCAAAGAACTGCGTACCAGCTTTCAGCTCAAAGACGCAGTTGTCATCTCCGGAAATTACGAAACCGACGTAGCACTCCAAAAATGCAGCACGGCAGCAGCTCACTTTTTAAGTACGATTCTGGATAACAATATCAGCATCGGCATCACATGGGGGCCTGCCACCAATCATCTGTGCGAAGCCATTGAACCAAGAGAATTTTACAACATTAACGTTGTTCAAATGGTGGGGTGCCTAGGAACAGGAAATCCCTCTCTGGACGGGTTGGAACTCGCCATGAAAATTTCATCCAAATTAAAAGGAACTTACTCCAACATATACGCTCCCGCTTATGTAGATAATGAAATCGTCCATAATTATCTGATAAAAGAGCCTCAGATTCAGTCCACATTAAGAAGAACGCTGAATACAGATATAGTATTGACAGGGATCGGCTCTTTATTCGACAGCACGTCCACCTTGCAGCGAGCCGGGTATCTAACAGAAGACGACCGTCAAAATCTACTGAGCAAAGGTGTTGTCGGGCATCTCCTTTCTCGAATGTTTGACGCCAAAGGCAACGAAATCCCTCTGGAAAACAAATACGTCATCGCTGCTCCACTGGAAGCATTAAAGACGCCGAAATGGACCATCGGAATCTGCGTCTCCGAAATGAAAGCACTTCCCGCTGTGGCAGCCGTGAAAGCGGGCTACATCAACACGATGATCTGTGACGAAACTTTGGCTAAACGCATGTTAGAGCTTCGATGACAAAGTCCTGCCTAAAACGTATCTAGGTCTTCCTTATATGGCGCATTTCCCTATGAAAACGACAAAAACCTCCTGAGCAAACCGCTTCGGAGGTTTTCTTATCATCTACTTTTCTTCTACATCATCTAGTCTGTTGTTTTATTCCATTCCCTCATTGCAGCAAATAACCGCCTTGACACCCTCTCCGTTAATAGAGGCATCAAACCCTTCGCGCCAGTCATCCAGAGAAACAATCTTCGTAACGATCACCTCAGGAACAACAGTTCCCTCCGCAAGCAATTCGATAGATTTTTCCCAGGAACTCGGTTTTTGACTCCTTGATCCGATATATTCAATCTCTTTGTGCAGGATCAGATCCGTTGCAATGCATTCTTTTTCTGCAGGAAAAACACCCATCTGAATGACTTTCCCCTTCTTTTTCACAATTTCCAGCCCTTTGTTTAAAGCAGGAACCGCTCCTGAGCATTCAAACACCTTGTCCACGCCGACACCATCGGTGATTTCTCTAACGACATCCGCCAGATTTTCGTTCATCTGATCTACCGTTCTGTCTACCAGAATTTTTTCTTTTCCAACAGCAAACCGTTCTTCATCGCTGGTAAGTCCGGCCAGAATAACATACGCCCCTCGCGCTTTGGCAACCTGAGCAAGCAGCAGGCCGATGGCACCGGCGCCGAAAATACAAATCGTCTCACCCTTTTGAACATCGCCTTTCTCAATGCTTGCATGAACAGAGCAGGCAAGCGGCTCTGTCAACGAAGCAGAAAGAAGACTCACATTATCTGGGAGCACATGGACGCTTTCTTCCCGGGAAAGTGTGTATTCCGCCATGCTTCCATTCTGGTGCGTGCCGATCCCTTTTCGATTGGAGCAAAGATTATAATCTTTTGTTTTGCAGTAAACACACGTCTCGCAGGTAGCAAAAGTGGTTTCGCTGGTTACCCTGTCACCTACTTTGATTCGCGTAACTTCCGGCCCTACCTCAGTAACAATGCCGGAAAATTCATGTCCCAAAACCACAGGGGTCTTCGTACTGGCATACGTTCCTTTAAAGGCATGGAGATCTGTGCCGCAAATTCCGGAATAAGCTATTTTAATTTTTACCAGATCCCCTTCCGCCTTTGGCTCAGGAATATCCATGACAGTCATGTTGTCATACCCTTGGGCAGTCTTCATCACTACTTTCAAAATGTTTTCCTCCTAGTTTGATCATATGTAACATATATCAATCATATGTTCAGCTATAGTTTTATTTTTTTAGATTCATTTATAAAATTAATATTAAAGGAGAATTCCTGACTTGTCAACAATCAAACAATGCTTTTTTCACGGTTTATCAGCTTTTTCAGATGAATTCCTTCTGTTTGCGCTCCCTTATTTTCTGAATACAGACTCTTGACACTCCTTCATTCATATGAAATAATATGGTTATCAACCGTTCAATTTTTTCGATATTTGTTCGCATCATCTGCAATATGCTGCGAATCATCACTTCGGCGAGTAAGAGAAGAACAGCCTTCCTTTCACGGAACGCCCTCCCGTCCGAAATGAAATGAATCGAACCGGAAAAGGAGTAAAATCAATGCCAGAAAAAGTTTATTCAAAAGAAGAAATTCAAGAAGTGGCTACCAGAGTCAGAAAAAACATCTTAAGACTAACTCTGGAAAGAGGCGGCTGCTATCTTGGTCAAGCTTGTTCCTCCGCGGAAATTTTTGCCTCATTATATACAGGAATTTTAAATCTCGGTCCAAGCCTTGGTTCCATGGACGCCATTCCATTCCCGGGAGTTCCTTCTCCCGACAATATGGATTATCCCAAAGGTTCTTTGTACCACGGTGCATTCGAGGCAGATAAGGACAGGTTCTTTGTTTCACCGGCACACTATGCATCAGTCGTTTACTGCACGCTGGCCGAAACAGGGAGAATCTCTCACCAGGCTATTGAGAAATTTAATGTTGATGGCTGGAATATGGAAATGATTGGTGCAGAGCACTCACCCGGATTCGAAAACACCGCCGGTTCCCTTGGACAGACCATCAGTATTGCATGCGGTACAGCGCATGCCAGAAAGCTGAAAAATGAGACAGGAAAGGTTTTCGTACTGCTTTCCGACGGAGAAATTCAGGAGGGGCAGGCATGGGAAGCTTTCCAGGCTGCATCTTTCTACAAACTCGACAACGTCGTTGTTTACATTGATGTCAACGGACAGCAGCTGGAGGGATATACAAAGGACGTAATGGATATCGAGCCTTTGGCTGCACGACTTGAAGCATTTGGTGCAAAAGTGATGGATGTCGACGGACACGATATCCAGGCAATGATCGATGCATCCAAAGTTGAGCATGAAGGCAAACCTCTGGTAGTCCTGTGCAGAACATCTGCTGCCCATGGAATTCCGCTTTTGGAAAAGAGAAAACCATTCCTTCATTTTGTCCGGGTCGGCAATGACGAAATGGATGATTTCAAAAAATTCTACGAACAGATGTAGCTTAGAAGTGAGGTAACCTAGAATGAAAATAGAAGTAAATACACATGAAAAAAATATGATCAAATGGGCATCCGAGCATCCGGAAGCCGTGGTATTATCAGGAGATCTGGGCAGTTCCTGCGAGATCAAAGGATTTCTGAACACTTATCCGGATCGTTATTTCTCTTTAGGCATCGCAGAGCAGAATATGGTAAGTTGGGCAGCGGGACTCGCAAGAGAAGGCTTCCGTCCATATCTTCATACCTTCGGCGTCTTTTTATACCGCCGCGTTCTGGATCAGCTCGAAATGTCTGTGGCATATCCCAATCTGCCTGTTACGTTCGTCGGTTTCCTGCCGGGCATCATGACCCCAGGTGGCGTAACCCATCAGGCGACCAACGATATTGCCGTACTCCGCAACATCCCCAACATGACCATCTTTGACATCGGTGACGCTACGGAAATCGAATCTGTACTCCAGGTTGCCCACGATGTGAATGGCCCGGTCTTCATCCGCATGCTGCGGAAAGAAGTTCCAAGACTGTTCCCAGCAAATGAGCCGATGGTTTTTAACAGAGGACGTGTATTAACGGAAGGAACGGATATCGCAATCTTCTCCTCCAGCATTTGCACTGAAGAAGCGATGAGAGCTACGAAAGTCTTGACAGAGAAAGGCTTATCTATTCAGCATGTACACATTTCAACTTTGAAACCGTTTACCGACCCCACCGTCGTAGAAACCTTGAAAAAAGTAAAATACGGTGCGGTTACAATGGAGAACCACGTTACGATCGGTGGTTTGGGAAGCGCGGTAGCTGATGTGATCGCCGAAGAAGGGATCGGTACAAAACTCATCAAAGTAGGAATCCATGACACATACACCCATGGAGCTTCGAAAATGTATCTCATGAAAAAATACGGACTTGATGCTTTGACCTTGATCCAAGCGGTTAAAAACCTTACCGGCAAATACTTCGGTATTAGAGAAGAGGATTTAGAAGCTGTTCGTTTTGAGGATTACACTGCCGTTTAGAAACCATGGAGGTACGCAATGTATAAAGCCTGCATATTTGATTTGGATGGAACGCTGCTCAATACGCTCCATACCATCGCGCACTACAGCAACAAGGCACTGGAGCATTTCGGCTTCGAGAAGCTGCCTTTAGAGAAGTACCAGGTACTATGCAGACTGTCTTATAAAGAATATTACAAAACATTGTTGAAATTCGGCGGTTGTCCTGAAGATCAGACAGAAGATCTCTACGACCAGATCGGAACCTATGATCATCAGGCGTATCTGGAAGATGCGTTATATTTGACCAGACCTTACGAGGGGATCAACGAACTCCTTGAAAAGTTGGCGGAAAAGCGTATCACACTGGCGGTGCTGACCAACAAACCGGATCATGTTGCTCAAAAGGTCATTACCGCTCTATTCCCGGATACGTTCGATCTATGCGTCGGTCAACTGCCCGATCAGCCGGCAAAGCCTGATCCCAATGCTCTTCGGAGGGTCGTGGATCTGTTGGGACTGCAAAAGGACGAATGCATTTATGTGGGCGATACGGATGTTGATATTAAAACAGCGAAAGGTGCCGGTGTTTATTCCATCGCCGCCGCCTGGGGATATCAGCCGATTGAAATGCTTGAGAAAAATGAACCTGATGAGCTCATTCATAGACCAGAAGAAGTTCTCGCCTACTATCGGTAAGCATCTGCGCCAAACGTAGCCTGTGTCAAACATTACGAGTCGTCTCCAAATCACAACAAAGCCGCACCCATACCGGATGCGGCTTTTTCATGCGCTTAAAGATCGTTATAGACGATTACTGCTTTGATGACAGCTTATTCCGTCTCATCCAACTTGATTACAGCAGTCTGGGTATCCCCTACTTCAGCCATGTCATCTAAGGCATACTCCACCAATGCATTAAAGTCATTGGAAG
>JAQSXD010000271.1 GCA_029266295.1 Bacillota bacterium
TTTGCCACCTTTTCCACAATCTTTTCGCATTCCTCAGGATAAAATCCTCCGTTGTCGTTCACGTATGCTTTCACCGCTTCGGCTGCACCTTTGCGGATTTCATTCCCCTGATAATCGATACCGCTCATTCTGGTTTTCGCTGTAAACTCGACAAAAGTCGCACCAAGCTTCGAAAGATCCCTTCCTCTCAGCCCGAATCTTCCTTTTGCAAGAATTACGACACTCCGTCCCTCGGGGGTTTCGTCTGCAAGAGAGGAAAGCTGAGCAGCGTCTGCCAAATCTGACTCAGATATTCCATCAAGCGGAATAAATTCACTTGCCTGCCTGTTTCCCAGCGTAATCGTACCCGTTTTGTCAAGCAATAGAACATCTACATCCCCTGCTGCCTCGATGGCACGACCACTCATTGCTAAGACATTCGCCTGATTAAGCCTGCTCATTCCTGCAATACCAATAGATGATAGCAGCGCTCCTATCGTAGTCGGGGCAAGGCAAACCAGTAACGCAATTACATTTGTAATTGAAATTGCCGCTCCCGCTCCCATTTGTTTGCTTACGAAACTGGAGAACGGAAGCAAAGTTGCCGTAACCACAAGGAATATGATTGTCAAAGCCACAAGAAGGATTTGAAGAGCAATTTCATTCGGAGTCTTTTTTCTGGAAGCACCCTCAACCATTGCAATCATTTTATCAAGGAAACTTTCTCCGGCTTCTGCAGTGATTCTGATTACAAGCCAGTCGGAGACTAAGGTAGTTCCGCCGGTTACAGCACTCCTGTCGCCTCCCGATTCCCTGATGACCGGTGCTGATTCTCCAGTTATCGCGCTTTCATCAACAGAGGCAGCGCCTTCAATTACTTCCCCGTCCATAGGGATCTGTTCATCCGATTTTACATAAACGAGATCTCCCATTTTTAAGCTGCTGGAAGAAATCTCAACGTAGTCATTCAAATTTTCTGCGGATTTTAATTTCCTTGCTTTTACGTCTTTCCTCGCACTCCTGAGGCTGTTTGCCTGGGCTCTGCCCCTGCCTTCAGCAATTGCTTCGGCAAAGTTAGCAAATAAAACTGTAAACCAAAGAATCAGAGCGATTGCAAGGGTGTATCCCTGACTTTCATCCTTGATTCCTATAAACGCCAGAAAATAAAGTGCAGTTGTAAGAATCGCTCCAATATACACCACAAGCATGACAGGGTTTTTCACCTGAATGCGGGGGGATAGTTTCACAAGGGATTGCTTGAGCGCATCTATCATAATCTCATAATTTTTTTCATTCTTTTTCATATCATTTCACCTCAATTCAAGGTTGTAAAGTAATCTGCTATCGGTCCGAGTGCCAACGCCGGCAAGAAGCTCAGAGCGGCAATGATGATAATAATACCAATCAATAGCGAGACAAACATAAGGTTGCTAGTAGACAATGTCCCTTCACTTACAGCAACGCTCTTTTTACCCGCCAGACTTCCCGCCAGATAAATTACCGCAATTAAAGGAATATATCGTACAAGAAGCATAATGATTCCCCCTGTAACATTCGTAAAAACAGTATTCGCATTGAACCCTCCAAAGGCGCTGCCGTTGTTGTTCCCTAAGGAAGAGAACGCGTAAAGAATTTCTGAAAATCCGTGCGCTCCCGTATTCGTCAGCCAGCTGGCAGCTTCGGGTATTAAAACGGCTGCTGCTGTACCGAACAATGTCATGAGCGGCGGTACAAGCACGATCAAGCAAACCATTTTCATATCATAAGGCTCAATCTTCTTTCCTAAATATTCCGGTGTTCTCCCAACCATTAATCCTGCAATAAATACCGTCAGGATTACGAATGCAATCATCCCATATAATCCGCTTCCGACACCGCCAAATACGATTTCTCCAAGCTGCATCAGGAACATTGGAATCATTCCACCAAGCGGAGTAAAGCTGTCATGCATTGAATTTACTGAACCATTTGACGCTGCAGTCGTTGCTACGCTCCAAAGGGCCGATGTTCCGATCCCGTGCACAACCTCTTTCCCTTCCATGTTTCCTGCTGCCATGACTCCGTCAAACAGCGGTGCCGTAAACTGCTCACATACGATGGCACCTGCAAGTGCTGTAATAAATAAAACAATCATTGCAATGTAGACTGCCCTTCCCTGCCGATGATCCTTCACCGCTTTCCCAAAGGATACACAGAGAGCTGCGGGGATGATCAGGATTGCAAGAAGCTCAAGGAGATTTGAAAACGCCGTCGGGTTTTCTAAAGGAAATGCGGAATTCATTCCGAAGAATCCTCCACCGTTGGTTCCGAGCTGTTTGATGGCAATCTGACTTGCTGCCGGGCCCAGCGGAATCGTCTGAAGCACTCCGCTTTCATAGCTTATCACTTGATGGTAAGGTACCAGTGTTTGGACGACTCCCTGTGAAACAAGCAATATCGCCAGCACAAGCGAAAGCGGAATAAGGACATATAATGTTGACCGTGTCAGGTCTACCCAGAAGTTGCCGATTGTTTTTTCTTGTTTCACTACAAAACCTCTGATCAGTACAAACAAAACCGCGATTCCGATTGCAGCAGATAAAAAATTCTGGACGGTCAAACCAATGCTTTGCGTTAAATAGGATAGCGTTACTTCTCCTGCATATGCCTGCCAGTTTGTGTTCGAAACAAAGCTGGCCGCAGTGTTAAATGCCAGATCCCAGTCTACCTCCTCCAAATGTTCCGGATTCAAGGGTAAATAGTTTTGCAGCATTTGTATTCCGAAAACAAACACAAGTCCGATGATACTGAACAAAACTACCGCAACGGTGTATTCCCGCGGCTTCATTTCGTTTCTGTCACGAATCCCCAGTACTCTATAAATTCCGTTTTCAACAGGTGCTAGTACCGGAGTCAGAAAAACATTTTGTCCAGTCATGACCCGATAGATATAAGTCCCCAGCGGAACGGAAAGTGTAATCAGCAACAAAAGATAAATTGTCATCTGGATGATAATTAAACTCATAGGTTCTCACCTCTAAACAAAACATAAATTAAATAAACCAGCAAACAAAACGCGAGGCACGCTGAAACGGCTAAAACAAAATTCACAAATGATCACTCCATTTCTTTTTTTCTTTCCGATAAAGATAGTATTTCTATTTACAGCTTGAATATATAACTTAATAGATTAATAGGGTATAAAGGAAAATGCTTATTGCATTAAGATTGTATAAAGATAACAAGTTTATTTCTCCAATAAAAAAAGTGGAAATGACGGAATCGAAGATTCCTATTTCCACCTGTCGCCTCAAGGGCGGCGACAATCAAGGTGCTTTTTTTATTATGTAGGCAATATCTCTTTCATGGATATTGCCTACATAATAAAAAAGAACCATTTCTGGTTCCTTTTCATTATTTATTGAGTTTAAACGAGTTTAATTCGAACAGATTTGTTTCATTTGTCTCAATTTATATCCCAATTGACATCTCTGTCACAGAACGATGCAGATAAAGTATTCTTTGCCCTCGTCGGATATTTTCTGTAGAGACCGCTGTACCTTGAATCGGATGTGATCCGGCACATTGGTAAGCTTATTTTCCATCTGCTCTGACACCATTTCGTGCAATGATTTTCCGAAGAGATTGGTTTCCCAGATCTTTGCCGGATTGTTTTCAAATTCGGTGAGCAGATAACGGATCAAATCTTCGCTTTGCTTTTCGCTTCCCACTACAGGTGATACTTCTGTGGTAATGTCTGTTTTAATAATGTGCAGTGACGGTGCTTTCGCTTTCAGCCGGACGCCAAATTTATTGCCCTGTTTAAAGATCTCCGGCTCCTCCAAAACCATCTCCGAAAGCTTGGGCTGTACGATGCCGTATCCCGAATCATCAACTTGAACCATTGCATCTTTCAGCTTATCATAAGATTTCTTCGCCTGCGCGAATTCCTTAATCAGCCCAAAGAACTGATAATCATTGGCCACTTCCTGACCAGTAAGCTCTTGAATCACCTTATAGAAGAGCCCTTCAACGGGGACTACTTCAACCTCAATATCTCCAGTACCCAGATCCATATTGTTTACTGCGATGGCCTGCACCACGTCACCATCTTCCAGGCCGGCAATGGAGTTCTGGATATCTCTTATATTATCAAATGTCTTGCTCCAGTCCTTAATGTTCTGAATCAAAGTTGCTTTAATCCAGTGTTCATTCGGCAGGCCGTCAATAAATCCGGGAAGCCGGAATTTGATCTGTGCCGCTGGGAATTCAAACAGTGTTTCGCTCAAGATCTGATTCAGTACCTTGGTACTCATCCGTGCGCAATTTGCGGCGATGACCGGAACTTCATATTTTTCTTCCATGAGACATTTCAGTTCTCTCGTATCCTCTGCATCGGGATCCAATGCATTTAGGACAATGACAAAAGGTTTTTTCAGTTCCTTCAGCTCCCTGACGACTCGTTCCTCTGCTGGGAGGTAGCTGTCCCTATCGATTTCTCCGATCGATCCGTCTGTTGTAACAACAATACCTATAGTAGAATGATCCGTGATGACTTTTCTGGTCCCTATTTCCGCGGCTTCTTCAAACGGAATCTGGCCTTCCTGCCAGGGTGTGCTTACCATCCTTGCTTTTCCGTTCTCCTGATGGCCCAACGCATTCTTAACCATATAGCCTACACAGTCAACCATTCGCACCTTGAAGTTGATCTTGCCCGGAAGTTCAATCGATACCGCCTCGGCAGGAACAAACTTCGGTTCGGTAGTCGTTATGGTTTTTCCCGCTCCGCTCTGGGGAAGCTCATCGACGACTCGCTCTTTTACATAGGTGTTTGTTACATTTGGTATCACAAGCAAATCCATAAATCGTTTAATAAAAGTTGATTTCCCTGTCCTAACCGGTCCTACAACCCCTACATAGATGTCGCCCTGAGTCCTCTCAGCTATGCTTTCATATATATTTAGGTTTTCCAATGCACTAACCTCCTCTACCTTTCATTCTACTCATTGGCAGTAAAAATCTACAAATCACAGATTTGCGAATTTTCTTGTATCAGTCCGCCATCCGCCAGCTGCGCAGACTGGGCGGGCTAATATCTGTACAATATATTAGAGGAAGTATTTCTTTATTCATAATTTTTTCAGCTAGTACTACAGATCTTATAAAAGTTGTCACGAATGCGTGGATTTATTGTTATTTGAGCTTTTGACAAAATATTTCCGATTCTCACCCCTCCAGCGTTTCATGTATCAAAATAGAGAGGCGCCTCTCTTCAATTCAATAGAATCGTTAAAAGGCGCCTCTCTAAATGTTTTTAAATGGTACAGCAATTTATATTGCTTAAAGCCATTTCTGAACCAGATTACATCTCATTTACCGGATAGAAAATCTCAGTCCATTTCTCAAAGTCATCAGCAGCTCTTTCATAATTATGGCTGTTGATTGCTTCCTGCATAGCTTCATAGTACCATTTGCCCTTCTGCAAATCCTTAAATTGAATTGCATCCGGAAGGATATTTTCCTCATGCACTCTGCGTTCCAATACATTATTGACCATTGTTACAAATTCCGCTCTCGTAATGTACTGATCCGGTTTGAAAGTGCCGTCTTCATATCCTTTTACCCATCCCTTCGCTGCTGCGGAGAGGATATACTTCTCAGCCCAGTGTCCGCTGACATCTGAG
>JAQSXD010000272.1 GCA_029266295.1 Bacillota bacterium
ATGTTCTGTGCGGAAGAACTTCATTCCGAACTTCTTTCCATGATTGAATACCTCGGACTGAAAGATAAAATCGAACCACCACTTGTAGGAAAAATCAGATAATAATCTGAACGGACAAAATGAAACGGGTTCTGTTTTGGCACGCAAGACAGAACCCGTTATAAATTATTCAAAACCATATGAATTATTCAGAACCATAAATTGATTCATTATTCCGAACGATACAACTAAACAAATCCTTTTATGATTGAATAGGAGAACAAAAACTATGGGCAGATTGGAAAACAAAGTCGCAATTATAACCGGAGGAAATTCCGGGATCGGTCTCGCTGCGGCTGCACTTTTCTGCAAGGAAGGTGCAAAGGTCGTCATCTCAGGTAGACGAGAAACTGAAAACCAGAAAGCAGTTGAGGCCATCACTGCAGCCGGTGGTGATATCATGGCAGTCAGCGCAGATCTGTCAAAGCCTGCAGACTGCAAAAAACTTGTCGACGCAACCATAGCAAAGTATGAAAGAATCGATATTCTCGTAAATAATGCCGGAATTGCAGACAAACATATGCCAATTACAAAGTGCACAGAAGAATGGTACGATACGGTCTGCAGAATTGACCAATATGCGGTCTACTACATGAGCAAATACGCTCTGGAACATATGGAGAAGTCAGGAAAAGGCACGATCGTCAATGTTTCCTCCATCGGAAGCCAAGGTGTGGCCGGCATTTCCTACAGTGCAGCAAAAGCATCAGTAAATGCTATGACAAAGAACATCGCCATTCAATTTGCGCAGACTGACATTCGCTGCAATGCAGTTGCTCCCGGCCCAACACCCACTGCTCTGAATGCCCCCGGTGCAATGGAAAACTTTGATTTGGAATTCGCAAGCGCTACTGCAAGGCATCTGGATTTAACCGTTCCCGAAGCACAGGCAGAGGACCAGGCAGAAGCGATTCTGTTCTTTGCAAGTGATGCAGCCAAAGCCATAACAGGACAGATTCTATACGTGGATCACGGTACATCCTTGTATTAGACCGATATACACTGCAGCGATCCAAAGACGCGTTCCTTGAAGAAATTCTGGAGCAATCCAAAGACGCAACCCTTGAAGACGTCAGCGGCAGTCTTGTATCGGCATCCGGATAGGCTGTGGCGCGCAGCCTCCGTACAATTGATACAATGCAACTGAGCAGGCTAAAGAAAGCGAACAACGAATCAATTTGAATCAAACCAACAACAAAATGCCACGGGCGGAACGTTTGTTCTGCCCGCGGCATTTTGCAATTATATTTCATGTTAAGAAAATGCTGATTTAATGAAGTGTGCGCAGATTGTACACATGGAACAAATCAGCATTTCCTTAGGGTTACCTTTGAATGTATTGGCCGATGATTGCTTCACTTCTTGCAATGAAATCACCCACATAGTTCGTGTTCATCGCCCCTTGGCTCATCAGTGCCAGGTCAAAAAGCTGGTTAAGAATCAGATTGGTCTGAGCCTCATCCTCAGCATGGGCAACATACCGAAGGATATCATTGTTCAGATTCACCAGCAACGTGCTTTTCGACTGAGCTTCCTTAGCAGAAATATCCCCTGCCCCCAGCATGCCGTAGATCTCAAGCATATCCGCCATACGGCGCGATTTCTCATCGTGAAGAATCAGCGTTGTAATCCCGCTCTGCTCTAGCTTGGAAACCTTTAGTTCCAACTTTCCAAGACGCTCGCCCACTGCATTTTGGATTTTTTTCGTCAGCAGTGCTGCATCGGCCTCATCCTCTGGTGTTAGACTTCCTTGAAGCAGCGCTTCCATATCGGAATCGATTCGTATGAATTTCGTACCGGGATGAACCAGCTCCTGTCTGCGCAGGAATGGTTGGTCGATCACATGATCAAACAGGAGGGCGTTGAGCCCACATTGCTTAAAAATACGGATATAATGAGCTTGTTCGATTGCATCAGAGGCGTAATAAACTGTTTTCTCTTCCTTTGCTTCCCAAGCATCAATATCATGGGGTTGCACTAGATCTGCTTTCGGTGTGATGCTATCCCCCTGGAGGTATTCACCGATTGTCAAATACTTGCCGTATAGATCTTCGAAAACAACCTTTCTGGTCATGACCGATGCAAAAACTTTATCCTGAAGGATGCCGTATTTTACAAATGCGTTTAAATGAGGCCAGTATGCTTCATATTCCTGCCGCTTGGCTTCAAACAGATGATTCAATCCAATGGTTACCTCCTGGGAAAGGCATTCATAGATCAGGCTGATCACATCATTTTTCTGCTCCTCCCGGATATTTGCACGGGACACCACCATGGGCAGATCGGTACATTCGATAATACCACTCTGAAGATTGACAAATCTGGGCACAAGCTCTTTGATATTTTCGCCAATATATACGCCTTGATTGTATATTCGGAAGCAGCCATCCAGTTCCTCTGTCTGATTTTTGGTGTTGCGGAAGAATATAATTCCCCTGATACCAATATCGACACTCTCAAACTGAATCCAGAAAAGAGGATCGGATATGTCATCGTAGAATTCCCGGTAAAACTGCTTCATGCCCTCCGGCTGAATTTCATGGTCCGGCTTCTTCCAGATTGGATCGGGATCATTTACCAAAGTATGATCAAAATCTGGCCCGTCCAAATAAATTTTAGTTTTTAGAAAAGCAAAATATTTTTTTATGATATCATAAACCGCATCTGCTTTTAACTTTCCCTCTTTATTGACATAAGGATGGCTTTCATTCAGATACAGGATTACATCCGTACCGTGTTCTGCTCTTGTCCCTTCCGTCATCTGATAGGACATGTCCGAACGGCAGTCCCAGCGCACCGGTGAAGCATGCTTCTGGCAGGATCTTGTTTCAATCGCAACGTGATCTGCAACCATAAACGCGGAATAAAAGCCCACGCCGAAATGTCCAATGATCGTATTCTTTTGGTTTTCACTGTAATGCTGTATAAAATCTGCTGCACCGGAAAAGGCGATCTGGTTGATATAACGGTCAATCTCCTCCTCCGTCATTCCAATGCCATTATCGGATATGATGATTCTGTTTTCCTCGGCATCAAGGGTTACTGTTATTTCACCGGCGTTTTTTTCTGCAGAATACTTATCATCTGCGGCATCATCCCTGGCGGCTGCATCCCCGGCCGCACCGCCGTCCTGCTGCTGCAGAGAAGAAAACTTTTCAATCGCATCTGCCGCATTGGAAATCAGTTCCCGAAAAACGATGTCCTGCTCTGTGTATAACCATTTTTTCAATATGGTAAATATATTTTTACTCTCTATCGATAGAAATCCGCTTTGTTCGCTCACGTTCAATACCGCCTTTCCAAATCCTAATCGTTCAAGTTCTCGTTTCCATTCTTCTAAGGACTGTCCGAAATGTTGGTTTGAAACTTTCGGACAGTCCCAGAAGAGGTCCATTCAGCACCTTTTCATTATAGCAAAGAACCCTTCCAAACAGTTATGCAGAATCCGGAGAACTCATATGCATAGATTGAATTTCACCCACGTCCTTTCATCGATTATTATTGAAGTAGCTAAGTTTTGGATGAAGCTATTTTTTGAATCAGCGAACTGGCAAACCAAAACTTCGTCCCAAATCTTATTATGAATGATAGGTCAATGGAGGTTAAAATGACACAGAGAGTTACAAACGCAGGCTATGTTAAATGGCCTAATTTTGAAGAGATTAAGGAAATGTTTAAAGAGCATTTTATCATGGACAGAAGAGAAGACGGCACTGTTACAGTTCGGATGCACTGCCAGGGCGGTCCGCTGATTTGGTCGATGGAGCTCCACGATGCCATTGGTAAGATGTGGCGACTTTTGGGAACAGACCGTGACACGGAAATGATCATCTTCACTGGAACAGGAAATATCTGGGTATCAGATTTTGAAGCAGCAAGCTGGGCTCCTGAAGGAGATAACGCGGGAGAAACAAGATATAACCATATGTTCGTTGACGGCAGACGCATGATCATCACCATGATTCAGGACACAGAAGTACCTACACTGGGTGTGCTAAGCGGCTCCGGCGGCCACATTGAGCTTGCCTGCATGTGTGATTTCTGTATCGCAGCAGACGACATCACAGTTCTTGATCCCCATATGCTGCCAGGAATAAACAATGTTCCCGGAGACGGCATCCAGAGCTGCTTTATGGAACTAATGCCCACGAGGCAGGCCGTCTGGTATCTGATGACTGGAGATAAAATGACTGCGGAGCAGCTGGTTCAGTTTGGACTGGTATCAGAAATCGTCCCAAGAGAAAAGCTCATGGATCGTGCTTATGAAATTGCCGATATCCTCATGGCACAAAACCGTATTGCAAGACGCCTTGCCACTCAGGTTGTACGCCGCCCTTGGAAGAAGAGAATCATTGACGATCTTGACTGTGCGTTTGGAACAGAGATGTTCGGTATGTTCTGTGCGGACGAGCTTCATTCAAACCTACTGTCCATGATCGATTATCTGGGAATGACAGACAAAATTGATCCTCCCTTTGTAGGAAAAATCAGATAGGTACACTTCGCATCTGGTCAAGGTGAAATGAAAAGAGCAACAGAACAGATCGGAACATATTAGATTGGATGGGATCGGAACCGATCGCATCGGATCAGTTCCAAACAGGAAGAAAGGAATCAGAATTAAATGAAGAAAATATTCACCATAAATTGTGGTTCGACTTCAACGAAGGTCGCATATTTTCATGATGACATTCTAATTAGCAAAGTATCTCTGGACATTACTTCAGAACAGCTGAAGCAGATGCCGAAGACACTGCAGCAGCTCGAACTGAGAACAAGTCAAGTAAGAGAATTCCTAACGAAAAACCATTTGGATCCTAAGGAATTTGAGATCATCGTCGCCAGAGCTGGCACCATTCCCGCTGTTCCCACAGACGGTGCCTACGAAGTGAATGAACTTATGCTCGCATCTGTGACCTATGCACCGGAGGCACAGCACGCATCCACCCTCTCCTGCCTCATTGCAAACGAGCTGGTAAAAGACCTTGCTCTTCCGGTGATTATCTATGACCCAACCTGCGTGGATTCTGCAGACCCCATTGCAAAGATTACGGGGATTCCTGAGATTACCAACATGCCGGTAGCCCATCTGCTGAATACAAAGATGGCCGGAATCACTTATGCAGAATCAATCGGCAGTGAGTATAAAGATTTAAATCTGATCATCGTCCAGCTTGGCGGCGGAATTACCCTTGGGTTTCATGATCATGGAAGGATTGCCGACTGGATTTACGATGACGAAGGCCCCATGTCGCCTCAGCGAGCCGGAAGAATTCCCACCAGATATTTGGCCAACTTCTGTTACAACAGCAAGATGACGCTGCAGGAAATGCGCATGTACCTCTGTGGTCAAAGCGGCCTTTCCGCTTACTTCGGCACGCAGGACGTGAGAGATGTTGAAAAGCTGATTGAAGCCGGTGATGAGAAAGCAGAACTGGTACTTCATGCGCTGGCCTACGGCGTGGCAAAAGGAATCGGTGAGCTTTCCATAATTCGAGGAGGCAAGGTGGATCAGATCATCTTGACTGGGGGAATTGCCTACTCCAAACGCATTACGGAGTGGATCAGTGAACTGGTTCAGTTT
>JAQSXD010000273.1 GCA_029266295.1 Bacillota bacterium
TGACGAAATATAAGAAAAACGGAGGGATCCTCATTGTATCCGGCTGCCTGTCTCAGCGCTACGGGGAAGAGCTCTATAAGGAAATGCCCGAGGTGGATATTTTCCTTGGCGTAAATGACTATCCTGCACTTCCGGAAATACTTAACAACCATGTTAAGGGAAAACGTGAAAAGTATTTCAGCGTCTATGAAAAGGGATTTTTGGAAACAGGATATCGAAAAAGAACAGACGGGGGATACAGCGCGACCATCAAAATTGCTGAGGGCTGCAACAATGTATGCGCTTATTGTGTCATTCCATCCATTCGCGGGCCTTACCGAAGCAAAAAAATGGAGGATATATTAAGCGAGGCCCGTAAGCTTGCAGCAGACGGCTGCAAGGAGCTGATTCTCATCGCCCAGGACGTTACGGCTTACGGCCTTGATCTTTATAAGGAGCTTCGGCTTGCAAAACTGGTCAAAGAGCTTTGCAGCGTGGAGGGGATTCAGTGGATCAGGCTGATGTACTGCTACGAAGACCGGATCACCGATGAGCTCATCGAGGTGATGGCCTCCGAAGAAAAGGTCTGCCATTATATCGACATTCCCATCCAACATGTCAGCGACAAGATCCTCAAGTCCATGCACAGAAGATCCACAAAAGCTTCCATACTGAATACCATTGGCAGGCTGCGAAAGGCAATGCCCGATATTCACATCAGAACGACGCTGATTACCGGCTTTCCCGGTGAAGACAAGGACGATTTTCAGGAGCTGATCGAGTTTATAGAAAGTCAGAAATTTGAACGTCTTGGTGTCTTTACCTACTCCAAGGAAGAAGGAACACCCGCTGCAAAAATGGCGAATCAGGTTCGTGAGGATACGAAGCAAAAACGGAAGGATCTTCTGATGACAAAGCAGCTGGAAATCGCTCTTGCTTCAAACGAGAAGAAGATCGGATCCCTTCTTGAGGTTCTGGTGGAAGAGGCCGAGGAAGACGAAAGCTATATAGGCCGGAGCAGATACGATGCACCCGAAATCGATAACACAGTTCTTTTCTCGTCAGATTTTTTATGTATGCCCGGTGATATCGTCAATGTCAGAATCACTGACGCTTTTGACTATGATCTCGTCGGCAGAACGGAGGAATAATATGAATTTGCCCAACAAACTGACCATGCTTCGAATAATATTAATTCCGGTGTTTATAATAGTCCTCATGACAGGTCACTATTATATCTCAGCGATCATTTTCATTCTTGCCTCAACAACGGATGCCCTCGATGGCTATATTGCAAGAAAGTATAATCTTGTTACAAACTTTGGAAAGATAATGGATCCGCTGGCGGATAAGATGCTTGTGCTTTCTGCGCTCGTTTGTCTCGTGGAGCTTGGTGATATTGCCGGCTGGATGGTAATTGTGATCCTAGCAAGGGAGTTTACCATAACAGGATTACGTACAGTAGCTGCCGCTCAAGGAATTGTCATTGCCGCCGGATGGTCTGGAAAGTTCAAAACCGTTCTACAAATGATCGCCGTTCCGGCACTGCTTCTGCAAAATTGGCCCTTCTCTCTGATCGGCTTTCCGTTTGCAGAAATCATGCTTTGGGCTTCGGTTATCATGACCATCATTTCTGGTATTGAATACGTGATCAAAAACAAAAGTGTTTTTTCAACGTAGACAAGGTCATTCAATCAAAGAGTAAAAGGAATACTGATCAATATAAAAGTTATTGAGAATGAGTAAAAGAAGAATCAATAAGATAAAAAGTAAAGAAAGAATACAGATACAATAGAGAAAGAAGAGTACAAAGAAAGATGAAATCAGCAATATTAAGTGTCGGAACAGAATTGCTTTTTGGTCAGATTACGAATACCAACTCCGTATTTTTATCCCAACAGCTAAACCTACTTGGGATTGATGTGATGTACCACTACACGGTAGGAGATAATCCGAAGCGCCTTGCAGAAATGATTCGTCAGGCTTTCACCGACTGTGATCTGATCATAACAACAGGGGGACTGGGACCCACGCAGGATGACCTTACTAAGGAGATTGCTGCCGAGGTTCTCCATGATGAATTAATCCTTCATGAGGATCTGCTGAAGGATCTTGAGGATTATTTCATAAGAATCAACCGTGAAATGACAGCAAATAACAAGAAGCAGGTTTATCTGCCTTCCAGAGCAGAAATCTTCGATAATGACGCCGGAACAGCACCCGGTTTTGCCCTTGAAGAAAACGGAAAAACAATCATCTGCCTACCGGGACCGCCAAGAGAAATGACCCGCATGTTCCAAAGGAGAGTGAAGCCCTATCTGGAAGCAAAAACAGACAGTGTTATCTTTTATAAACAGCTCCGCACCTTCGGGATCGGAGAGTCCAAGCTGGAGTCCGATCTGCAGCAGTGGATCGACGGACAGACGGATCCGACACTGGCCACCTATGCCAAGGAAGGGGAGGCCTGCCTGAGAATTACTTCAAAGCGGCCTACGCTGGAAGAGGCAAAAGCGGCAGTGGAGGACATGATCCACCAAGTGAATGAAAAAATCGGTTCTTATGTCTACAGCTATGATGATGAAGAGTTTTATCTCGTGGTTGGGAAAAAGCTTATCGACAAAAACATCACTTTCTCCTGTGCCGAATCTTGTACGGGTGGACTTTTTGCACAGACTATTACAGAGGTTCCGGGTATTTCGGCAGTTTTTGATAGAGGTCTTGTGACCTACAGCAACAAGGCCAAGATGGAAGAGCTGGGTGTACGGCAGGAGACCCTTGCCCAATATGGCGCAGTGAGCGAAGAAACGGCCATTGAAATGGCTGAGGGGCTGAAAAAAGCCACCAAAACAAGGCTCTGTATTTCCGTAACAGGAATCGCAGGACCCGATGGAGGAACCGAAGAAAAACCTGTCGGACTGGTTTATATCAGCGCGATCCTTGACGATAAGAGAATCAGCAAAAAGATCCAGGTTCGGAATATCAGCAGAAAATGGAACCGGAATTACACGGTTTTATGCATGCTGGACATCATCAATCGCCTCATCGATCAAAGGTTATAATCAAACCGCTGAATTGAGTAAGAATTAAGTAAGGGTTGTCTCCGAACCAGGGGCAGCCCTTTTTTTTGAAGAAAAAAGCTTCAAAATCCATACCGAAATTGTCGGGTTCGTTCCTGTTTGCTTTGTTATGATGAGATTAAAAGGAGGAGTTATTATGGAATCGCTGAAACAATTGAATCTCGCAATGCGATATATCGAGGCCAATTTAGACGGTGATATCGATTTTGGTAAGGCTGCTCAGATCGCATGCTGCTCGGAATATCATTTCAGAAGGATGTTTTCCTTTTTAAGCGGAATCTCCCTGAGTGAATACGTAAGGCGCCGGCGTCTGGCCCAGGCTGCTTTGGACATCAGCAGCAGTGACATTAAAATTATTGATGCTGCTATAAAATACGGATATGATTCTCCGGATTCCTTTGCGAGGGCCTTTCAGGCACTCCACGGCGTAACCCCAAAAGCAGCCAGAAAAAAAGGTACTCAATTGAAAGCGGTACCTCCAATGACCTTCCAGCTCACCATAAAAGGAGGAAATGAAATGGATTATCGAATTGTCGAAAAAGAAGCGTTTCAAGTCATCGGACTTAGAAAGAAAGTAGCCCTGAAATATCAGGGAGTCAATCCTGAAATTGCCGAGATGTGGTCAAGTCTTACCATGGATGATATCACAGAACTAAAAGCGCTGTCGAACACGGAGCCTCGTGGTTTTATCAGTGCGACGCTTAATTTTACGGGAGGAAGAGAAGAAGGTACGGAAATCGATCACGTGATCGGAGTTGCCGTTCTAGGAAAAGAAGCAGGCCGCTGGCAAACGCTTGAAGTACCAGCCACTGCTTGGGCGGTCTTTACCGTGGTAGGAAAATTTCCGGATGCCCTTCAGGAAACCTGGGCTAGAATTTTCGCAGAATGGTTTATTGTCTCGGGTTATGAGCTTTCCGAAGGCCCTGAGATCCTCTGGAATGAACAGAAGGATACCAGTGTGCCGGATTATAAAAGTGAAATTTGGATTCCTGTCAAGAAAAAGTAAATGAGTGAAAAATTTCGGCAGCAGAAGAACACTATAGAAAATCTGTTCTTTCTGCTGCCGCCAATTTGCATATGAAGTTTTTGAACCAAAACAATATGACTGATTTCTTTATAAAGCGAAAATCATGTTACCGATTTTTACAGTAACGGGTTTGGAAAGGATCCATTGATTTGTTGTCCCTGTATCATAATAAAACAGCGCTCCTTTTGACGGATCTGTTCCATCTAGGGCTTCGTTTGCCGCTTTGACCGCTTCGTCATTCGCCGGTTTATTGATCCAGCCGTTAACGACGGGAGTAAACTGATAATATCCGTTGATATTCTGATAGACCACTCCATTGATCGTTGTCGGAAACAATCCGCTCTCCATTCGGTTTACCACCACAGCACCTACTGCCACCTTTGTTTCATAGGACTCGCCTTGGGCTTCTGCATGAATCAGCCGTGATAAAAGATCAATTTCAGCCCCTGTGTAGGTTCCGCTGTCAGTCGTATTCTCACCTGTCCCAATCTCTGTACCAGGCGTATTCTCATCAGTTTCAATCTCAGCACCAGGCGCATTCTCATCAATTTCAATCTCTGCTCCCGGTAAATTTAAGATCTGTCCGATGGTTAGAGCGTCGGTATAAACATTGTTGGCCTTTCTCAACTGATCCAGTGAGATTTTAAACCTCTGCGAAAGCAGATACAAGGTGTCTCCCTTTTTTACCGTATAGGTTCTGCAGGAGACGTTTAGTTCCTGTCCGATGTTCAGAGAGGATGTCGTCAGATTGTTATTTTTCATCAAAGTATCGGTGTCGGTATAAAAGACTTGGCCTATTTTAAATAGAGAGTCTCCTTTTACAACCGTGTACACCGCCGGCGAATCCGCATAAACCGCTCCAGCTGAAGACAACGTGATACAGCAAGCTGCCGCTGTGGTCAGAATGACAGTTCTGATCTTTTTTGCATTGAGCATTTTGTTCCTCCTTTGCCTTCCGGGTCGGGCGGGTTAGGGCCTGCATACCCGGCAGTATTGATGGTTCTTTAAGAACAGCGATTCCGGTTCTTCTGTCAAAGGCTCGGTTCTATCTACTATTTTAATTCAGAATCCGCAAGATATCTATTGGTAAGTCTGCGCATACAAGGAAGGATTGGGTAAACCAAGAAAAATATTCATCAGAACCTAAAAGGAAAATATTTACATTTGGATTTTTCTGTGTTAAGCTATACCATATAGTAGATAATACAAGCGCATAAACTTCCTATATCCCGCATGAAACAACAGGCAGCCCCCATAAAAAAAGACTTGACCCAAAGAGCGTCTTATATTATGATACTGATAGAACAAATGTTCGATTTTGCTCATTGATTCCATATAGATCGTTACGATCTATCATGAAGAAACATAAAACAGGAGGATTTTAAATGGCGATCAATAAAGAAGATAAGGATAAAGCCCTGGAAGCGGCAATGCTTCAGATTCAAAAGCAGTTTGGCAAGGGTGCGATCATGAAACTTGGCAGCGAAGCAGCCAACATGAGCATTGAAGCAATTCCAACCGGCGCCGTCAG
>JAQSXD010000274.1 GCA_029266295.1 Bacillota bacterium
CGAAAAACGTGCATTGAGAATTCCTACAGGGCAGCTCAACAGTCTGATCGCAGATGCCACCATGATGAAACAGCCCCCTTCCGATAAGGGAAAGAGACTCAAGATTTACTATGTGACCCAGGTAGGAGTAAAACCGCCGCTCTTCTCGTTCAAGATCAACGATCGGGAGCTGATGCATTTCTCCTATGCTAGATATTTGGAAAATAAAATTAGAGAGGCTTTCGGTTTTGAAGGAACCTCTATAAAATTTGTATTTCGTGAAAAAGGAGAGGAGAGCTTTGAATAATCTCATATTTGCAGCCGCTGTGATCGTATGTTATTTTATCGGTAATATTTCTCCGGCCATTCTTATTGGAAGAATGAAGGGCCTTGATATTCGAAAAGAAGGCAGCGGCAATGCAGGTACCACCAATGTACTGCGGGTCCTTGGGAAAAAGTATGCAGTGGCAACCTTGGTAATTGACATTCTAAAAGGTGTTGCTGCCGTTGCCATCGGAAGATACATAGGTGGTCAGAATCTGGCAATGGCATGCGGGATGGCGGCCTTTATCGGACATATCTGGCCCATGGCTTTCGGCTTTCGCGGCGGAAAAGGAATTGCGACGGCCTTCGGTGTTCTCGTAACACTAGAGCCTATGCTTGGTTTGATAGAGGCAGCAACGGCACTGATCTTCCTGATCGTTTCAAAGCGCGTATCAGTAGGGTCTATTATTGCCGCGGCTCTGCTTCCCTTTGCAGCGTTGTACTTTCATCACGACTATCTGATCCCAACTGCCATCATGGCAGCCATTGTGATTTTTAAGCATCGGGCAAATATCAAAAGACTGGTCAAAGGTCAGGAGCCGAAAATCAAGCTAGGGAAACGCTGATTAACGCTATGCACACCTTCCGTTAAATCAGCATTTCCATAAGGAAATAGGAGGAAAAGAAATGAGCAACAGGATTGCTGTCATCGGGGCAGGAAGCTGGGGTACTGCTCTGGCCGTCAGTCTCAGCGGCAACGGGCATATCATTAAGATATGGGACGTCAACGCAGAACATTTAAAGGATCTGGAAGAAAAAAGAGAGAATGTCAGGTATCTGCCGGAAGTAAAGCTACCAGAAGGCGTTCAAATTTCATATACCATTGAAGATGCATTAAACGGGGCAGACGTGGTTTTATTTTCTGCACCGGCACAGCACTTCAGAAGCGCGCTGGAAAATGCTCTGCCGTTTCTAAAGCCCGAAATGGTAATCGTTAATGTTGCAAAAGGGATCGAACAAAAGACCCTGATGCGTTTATCTGAAATCGCCGGTGAAAAGCTGCCAAATGCAAGGTATGTTGTTCTTTCCGGACCATCCCATGCGGAAGAAGTCGGACGGGGAATGCCTACTACATTGGTAGCCGCTTCTGAAGAAATTGAGGTTGCGGAGTATATTCAGGATGTCTTTATGACCGACAGCTTGAGAGTTTATACCAATTCGGACGTAATAGGCGTAGAGCTGGGCGGGGCCTTGAAAAATATCATTGCCCTTGGTGCAGGAATCTCTGATGGAATGGGTTATGGTGACAATGCGAAAGCCGCGCTCATGACGAGAGGGATCACTGAGATTGCAAGGCTTGGTGTAAAACTTGGGGCAAATTTAGGAACCTTTTCTGGACTGACTGGTATCGGCGATCTGATCGTAACCTGTACCAGCATGCATAGCCGGAACAGACGGTGCGGAATCATGATCGGTGAAGGGATGGAGCCTGCGGAGGCGACGCAAAAAGTTGGGATGGTGGTAGAGGGCATTTATACCACAGAAGCTGCCTATCAGCTGGCACAGAAGGAAGGCATTGAAATGCCCATTACCGAGCAGATATACCATGTCGTTAACGGTGGAGCAGATGCTAGAGAGGCCGTAAAAAACTTGATGACGAGACAGAAGAAACATGAAACAGAAGAGCATGTTTAAAAAATGTTTTAATAAAATATTTATATAAAAGCCGCTGCTTCAGAAATGAAATCGTAGCGTCTTGTGATTAATAAAATAGTGGCGTCCGAATGATACAGGATACGTCAATTAACCGCTGCAAGTGGGTTGTGAAAACTTCGTTTGCTGCGGTTTTTTATTGTGTAGGAACCATCATTTCATTTCGGGCAAAGTTCTATATCGGGCAAAGCAAAACATAAAATGAATTAGAGTTCTAGGGAAGCGCGAATGAATCAGCGCTTCCCTAATAAGAAGATTGCATTGGAGGGGATCAAATGAATTTAGCAGGAAAAAAAATTCTGATCACTGGGGCAGACGGATTTATCGGATCCCATTTGACCGAAGAACTGGTTCGTAGGGGCGCATCTGTCACTGCCTTTGTTTTATACAATTCTTTGAATACCTCAGGATGGCTGGATTTCATATCCAATGAAATCAGAAAAGAAATCCGAATGATGAGCGGAGATATCAGGGACTCTCATCGAGTTAAAGATGCAATAAAAGGAAGCGATGTCGTATTTCACCTTGCTGCACTCATTGCCATTCCCTATTCCTACGAGTCACCATCCTCTTATATAGAGACCAATATCACTGGCACGCTGAATGTTCTGCAGGCTGCCCGCCAGTGGGAGCTCACACGGGTCATTCATACTTCAACAAGCGAGGTGTATGGAAGTGCAAAATTTGTGCCCATACCGGAAGATCATCCACTGCGAGGTCAGTCCCCCTATGCTGCAAGCAAGATCGGCGCAGATCAGCTTGCCCTCTCGTTTCACGATTCCTTTTCCACTCCGGTGGCCGTCATCCGTCCCTTCAATACCTATGGGCCGAGACAATCTGCTCGGGCTGTGATTCCCGCCATCATAACACAGATTGCTCAGGGAGGGCAGAAAATTAATCTTGGAGCATTATCACCTACAAGAGACTTTAATTTCGTGAAGGATACCGTGCGAGGCTTTATTCAGGTTGCAGAGGCTGATAATGCAATCGGTGAAGTCGTTAACATCGGCAGCGGATTTGAAATATCCATTGGAGAAACGGCTGAGATGATCGGAAAAATCATGGGGGTATCTGTTGAAGTTCAGTCGGATTCCGCTCGCTTTAGACCGGAAAAGAGCGAAGTGACACGGCTTTATGCTGATATTTCGAAGGCGGTGCGCTTGTTTGGGTGGAAGCCGGAATACGGCGGAAGAGAGGGGTTTCACAGAGGTCTTGAAGAAACTGTGCGCTGGTTTACTGATCCGAATCACCTCAAGCTGTATCACCCCGGAAGGTATGAGATATGAACAACGATTTGAATGAAAGTAAAATTGCTGAGATCGTAAGGAACGTATTGAATGACGGACCTGATTATGTACCGCTCCACGAGCCGAGCTTCCATGGGAGAGAGTGGGAATGTGTGAAAGACTGTCTGGACTCAGGCTGGGTATCCAGTGCAGGGAACTATGTTGAGATTCTGGAAAGAAAGCTGGAAGAGTATACCGGTGCCGCCCATGCAATCTCCGTTGTAAACGGAACAGCAGCCTTGCATCTATGTCTTAGGCTTTTGGGAGTGGGGATGGGGGATGAAGTATTGATGCCAGCCCTGACTTTTGTTGCTACAGCAAATGCAGTCAGCTATTGCGGCGCAATTCCACATCTTGTGGATAGCGACCGAAAAACGCTGGGAATTTGTCCGGAAAAGCTTGCAGATTACTTGAAGGAAATTGCAGAGATGAAAAGGGGCGCCTGCAGTAACAGTCAAACAGGGCGTCCAATAAAAGCGTTGCTCGTTATGCATACACTGGGGCATCCGGCGGATCTTGAGCCCCTTCTTGAAATCTGTGAGAAATATGAACTGTTGCTGATTGAAGACGCTGCAGAAGCGCTGGGTTCCCTATATCAGGGGAAGCACGCTGGAACCATCGGAACGGTATCTTCCTTGAGCTTCAATGGGAATAAAATCGTAACCACTGGTGGTGGAGGCGCCGTTCTTACCAATGATGATGAGCTGGCTTACCGGGCCAAGCATCTTAGCACCACAGCAAAGAGGCCTCACGTGTGGGAATTCATTCATGATGAGATCGGCTATAATTATCGAATGCCCAATCTCAATGCTGCCCTCGGCTGTGCGCAGATGGAACAGCTGGATGTCTTTATTGATAAGAAAAGAAAACTAGCAGAGAAATACAAAGAAGCATTTAGAAATGTAGAGGGGATATCCTTTTTTGCCGAACCCGAGTATGCAAGAAGCAACTATTGGCTGAATGCCCTTGTCCTTGATCACAAGCATGCACATCAAAGAGATACTTTGCTGGAGATCCTGAATCGTCAAGGGATTGGAGCAAGACCGCTATGGAAGCTGATGAACGAACTGGAGATGTATCGGAGCTGTCCCCGTATGGATCTTTCAGTCTCTGAAGAACTAGTGCAGGCGGTAATCAATATACCCAGCAGTCCCGACCTGGTAAATATTATCTCGAACCCCGGTTTGGTAACGACCATCAAAACTCCCGGTTTGGGATAGGAAAGAGGATGCCAATGGGAATGAAACGCAAGGTTTGCATTGTAACAGGCACCAGAGCAGAATATGGCCTGTTTGTGCCATTACTGAAGAAGCTTCGCACAGAAGCGTCATTTCAGATCCAGATCATTGCATCCGGAATGCATCTGTCTCCTGAATTTGGATTGACTTACCGGAGAATCGAGGGTGATGGGTTTCGGATCGACCGAAAGGTGGAAATGCTGCTTTCCAGCGATACCTCTATTGGAACCTCAAAATCCATGGGGCTTGGTATTATTGGGTTTGCCGAAGCATTCCAGGAGCTTGAACCCGATCTGGTGATTCTACTGGGAGATCGTTTTGAGATCCTATCTGCCGCTCAGGCGGCAATGATTGCAAGGGTTCCTATTGCACATATTGCTGGGGGCGATATTACAGAAGGCGCATTCGATGATGCGATCAGGCACAGCATAACGAAGATGGCACAACTTCATTTCGTTACAAATGAAGTCTCCTGGAAGCGCGTGAGACAGCTTGGTGAAAACCCGGAATCCATCTTCAATGTGGGAAGTCCCGGCATTGATAGGATCAAAAACATAGAGCTTATGGGAAGGACAGAGCTGGAGCAGAAATTGGATCTTACGTTTCTCCCCAAAAATTTGCTGATTACCTTCCACCCAGCGACGCTGGAGGAGCAGGAGCCCGGCAAACAATTCTGGGAGCTGCTGACCGTACTTCATGAACTAGGATCAGAGACAGGACTGATTTTTACAAAGCCCAACGCAGATCCCGGCAGCCGCGAACTAATCCGCCTTCTTGAGGACTTTTCATCTTCAAGATCCAATGTTTCTGTTTTTCCTGACCTGAGTGATTTGCTTTATTTAAGCCTGATGTCGCAAGTTGACGCGGTGGTTGGAAATTCTTCCAGCGGTGTTTATGAAGCACCATCCTTTCAGGTTCCTACTGTTAACATCGGGGATCGTCAGAAGGGCAGGCTTTTCGCATCTTCCGTCATCTGCTGCAAGCCAGAACGGAGTGAAATTGAAAAAGCCATTGGATTGGCATTTGAAATGGATTGTGCTGACGCAGAAAATCCATACGGGCAGGGAGACAGCGCGGAACAAATCACAGCCATTTTGAAGTC
>JAQSXD010000275.1 GCA_029266295.1 Bacillota bacterium
TTTATTCCACTAATATTTCCCCAGATCAGAGGAGGCGCCGATTCTTTTTACACTCGGCCGGGGAAGCTCTTGAAACAGGGAGATGGAAGTTCCATGATCTCTGCCATAGCCATCCAGCTTGAACTTGCCGACTTCTTCCCGCAAGGTGGCTGCTTGTGCTGACATTTCTTCGCTTGTGGCGGAGTTCTCCTCGGCGGTTGCGGCATTGGCCTGAACAACGGCGGAGACCTGGGAAAGGCCCTGCTTGATCTGCTCAATGGCGGTAGCCTGATCCGCTGACGCTTCTTCTATTTTGACGATGCTCTCAGATACCTTAAGGGCTTTGGTTTGAACCTCTTCCAGTATCTTTGCCGTCTGATTTGTAATTTTTGAACCCTCGGACACTGTGGCAACAGAAGCCCGGATCAGCTCAGCGGTCTGCTGCGCCGCTTCTGCGGATTTTGCTGCCAGACTGCGCACCTCATCGGCTACGACGGCAAAGCCTTTGCCTGCATTTCCCGCACGGGCTGCTTCAATAGCGGCATTCAGCGCCAGAATATTGGTCTGGAAGGCGATATCCTCAATCACCTTGGTGATATTGTCGATCTGATTGGAGGCAGAACCGATGTTTTCCATTGCCTCTGTCAGCTGCTTCATGTGTTCGTTTCCGGCATTGACACCATTCCCCGCCTGTTCCACATATTCTGTAGCCGCCTTGACATTCGCGGAGTTTTCCGTTGCCTGTTCTGCAATTCTGGTGATGGAAACACTCAATTCTTCAACAGAGGATGCCTGCTCAGAAGAGCCTGCAGCAAGGGCCTGTGCACCGCTTGAGACCTGGGCGGAACCGGTGCTGACCTGCTCTGCAGCAGTGTTGATGATACCCAGTACATTGTTCAGGGAGTTTACAATATTGTTGATAGAATCCTTGATCTGGATAAATTCCCCTTTGTATTCGCTGTTGATTCCCACTCGGAGATTTCCGTCAGAAACCTCTGAAAGAACCTGTGCAACCTCGTTGATATATCGTTTCATCTCATTCATGCTGTCGTGGAGGTTGTTGCTGACCTTTGTGAACAAGTCAAATAGGGCTTCCGTATCCGCATCTGCCTGCGTAACCATCATATCACAGTCTAATTCACCCCGTGCCAGCCGTTCCAGATTGACTACCAGTCTGTCAATATGCTCGGTCTGATATTTTCCGCGTTTATCCGCAAGGCGCTGCGCTGTTTTTATTTCCGTCAAATCAGTTAGCACTTCCAGCGCGCCGATGACTTGATTGTTATGATCAAAGATCGGTGAGCCTATGTATGTGATATCCAGATTCATCCCGTTTGGATGAGCATCCGTCTCGTTTTGCACTTGGTTTTTTTCCTGCATTGCACGGGCACAAGCGCATTTTGAGGTTTTGCAATCCGAGGTATTAAATTGGTCGTAGCATTTCTGACCGATCAGTTGACTCTGGGTTTTGCCGAGCAGTGCGGCTCCTGATTGATTCATGTAACGGATATTGTAGTCATTGTCAATAATCAATACCGGATTGGAGATTAAATCAATGTGACCCACTAGAACGTCCAAGGTTTTATTGACTCCCGCGATAATTTTTCTGAAGTCCCCTTTATTTTGGTCCGCATCAGCACGAACGTGCAAGTCACCTTTAATCGAGGATTCCACCAGCTTATCGGCATCATTCACCATTCTCTTCAAGGATGCGATTACACTTCTAAAGGCCGAGGCTAGGACGCCAACCTCGTTCTTGGAGTCAATATCCAGATCAAAGTCAGTGTTCCCATCAGCCAGCTGCTTTGCCGCCTCCACCAGCTTATTGATAGGACCGTTGATGGAACGGGATATCAGAAACCCCAGTCCAATCGAAATCAGCATTGCTAATATGCCGAAAACCGTTTGCAAAATCGTGGCCATCTTGGCAGCAGCATCAGCATCTGCTCTTTGCTGTATGGCACGTTGATTTGAGGATTCGGTAAACTCGACTAGAATCTCTGCAGCTTTGTCAAAGGTTGGTACATATTCATTGAGAAATAAGGCGTATCCAGCCTGCACATTTTCCTCTGTGGGATTTTTCATTAGTTCTGCAATCTGCCTTCTGACAGGGCCGGCCTGCTCTAAATACCCTTTAAATTCTTTTATTTTTTCGTCTCGCTCCGTATTCCTCTGGTTCGCTGTATATCGTTCGAGCTCCTTCATGATGGCTTCGCCGTCCTTTTGCGCCATGACAAAGTTTTCCTCAATTAACTTAACGTCCTTCTCCACAAAGGCACGGACAACATAACGCTGTGCAGATACCATATCTCTTCTCATCATCCATACACTGTTATTATTGGGTACGGTATACTTTCCGTATAATTCTACCTGTTCATTGATGGTGCCAATGCTGACCATCGATAATATGATAGATAGCAACATAAATGCGAGTATGGTTCCAAAACCAATAAGTAATTTTTTACTAATGGATAGATTTTTCATAATACTGCGTTTCCTCCCTTATCTTCTGACCTTACGATCTGGTATGACTGATTGATATCTCTGTTACATTTATATTATTTTTTATTTTCTGCGATCGATGAGGACGAGATCCATAAACTCTGATGCAGTAATCTTAACCGGCATCTTGCCGTCAATATGAAAGATCAGATAGTCTCCATCCGTCTGCACACTGCGAAACAATTTCTCATCCTTGAGCATTCCAAACCGTGCAGTGTTCAACCTTGGGCGAAAGTCAAAATGGATCACGGTACCCGTTTCCATGGTAACTTCCAGCTGATAATCGGAAGAGGCAAGTACGCTCTTAAAATACCCTTCGTTCGATGCAGTGTCTCCATTCAACATTCTAGGAGCTATCCTGTCATTTTGCATACTCTGTTTTGTAGTATTTTTAGGATTTTCATCGTTCTTTGGAACAATTCCGCCATTCTGTTCGGTACTCCCATCGGGAGCTTCCTTGATCAGTCCCAGTTTTTCCAGTACCTCTACAAATTTACCTGTATCAATGGGCTTAGCAGCGTATGCTTCGCAGCCGTAGTCAAACGCAGTTCGCACCAGCTGAGCTTCGGCAAGGGCAGTCGTCATGATGATCTTTGCCCGGTTTTCTGGTGTGATGCCATATTGTTTTTCCAAATCTCTGATGGCCTTTAGGGTTTTTACACCGTCCACCTTCGGCATCATGATGTCCAGGCAAATCAGGTCATAGGGTTCTTTTTCCTTCAGCGCGATAAGAAATGCATCAAGGGTTTCAAGCCCATCCACAACCAGATCACATTCCCCGTATTTCTCTAAAAATTTATTTAGAAAGCTTCTGCTGATCAGATCATCTTCTGCAATCAGTATCTTCATATCGTTTCCCTCCTTTTATCAAATCGTGAATTCGTCCATCATCTTCAGGCAATACTCCGTTATCGTATCCCATTTTCTCTTTCTAGCCGCAAGCTCAATTTTGAATGCCAAATCTGCAAGCTCATCTTCACCGACTTTGAAGGCGGCTTTTTTCACCTTATGAGCTGCCTCTTCGATCAGAGGGTTCCTCTTTTCCAAGATGATGACTTGAAGGCTTCTCAATGCCAGCCTGAGACGGTCAAGCTCCAGAGTCAGACGTTCACTCGTGCTCGATTCTACCTCCTTGTCGAATAGAATTTCTCCATCTGCTCCAAGTCTCACCCTGCTGCATTTATCCGTATCGGTCTGTTCCTCAAGGAACACAATTCGTTCCGGTCTCTCAGCTTCACTTGCAGAAATCAGCCTGTTGAGTTCAAATCCGTTCATGACGATGGGTGACATCTGCTGCTCAGACCTTACCATTGAAAGATTCGTTTTGTCCTTCTTTGAAATCATTGCCGGTGCGAATCCAATCGCAAGGTGGAAAGTGCTCCCGATACCGACCCTGCTTTCCGCATGGATGGTTCCTCCCATCAGCTCTGCCAGCTGTCTGCAGATCGCAAGGCCCAGTCCTGTCCCGTTGTGTCTTCGTGTAACGGAGCCGTCTACCTGACTGAATCGTTTGAAAAGCAGATCCATTTTTTCTTCTGAGATACCAACGCCTGTGTCTGCCACACTAAATTCAAGGTGAATGCCTTCTACTCCACTGGTTCGCCTCATCGAAACGGTGATTTGCCCTATATCGGTGAATTTTACTGCATTCCCTAACAAATTATTTAAGATCTGGCTGAGACGATCAGGATCACCCTTTACAAATTGTGGAACGTTCGGAGCAAAATCGTACAGAAGCTCGAGCCCTTTCCGTTCCGCAAGCACCGAATGGAGTTTTATGATTTCTCCCATCAACACTTTCAAATCAAACGTCTCACTGGAAATGGCTACTTTTCCTGCTTCTATCCTTGAGAAGTCAAGGATATCGTTAATCACCTTAATGAGAGTATGAGCGCTGACCTTTGCCATTCTGATATATTCAGCCTGCTCTTCGTTGGTATCCGTCAGCAAAAGGAGATCCATCATACCGATTAATCCGTTCAAGGGAGTACGGATTTCGTGGCTCATATTGGCCAGAAATTCGCTCTTCACTCTCGTTGCTGATTCCGCTTCCTCTTTGCTCTTTTGAAGCGCAGCTTCATATTCCTTTTGTGCGCTAATATCCTCTATGGCGATTCCAATCTGCTTTTCATCTGTTGTTACAACAGGGATAAAATTAATTTTAAACCAGAAGCAGCACTCCTGCGAATGAATCATAAAGGTACGCTGGATCACCACGTCCTGACTGCTTCGATTACTGCGAATAACCGTACTGATATTCTGGCGCAGCTCGCAAAGCCGGCACCATTCCCCTTTGCCGCAGCCGTTTTCGAGGCTGAAATAGCAATGAGATCCGTCACCAAAGCACTGGCCTACAATCTCTTCTTCCTGAATTTGAAATAGATTCAAAAGAGGCTTATTTACCCACTTTACGACCGCATCTGCATCAACCAGCATAATTCCTGTGGGAAGCGCCTCAAGCACGCTTTTCAGATAATCTTTTTGTCTTCTTACGTCTTCCTCAATATTTTTGATCCGATCGATATCGCGAAATACCACCACAACGCCTTCAGGTGCACCGCCGTCTCTGCAAAGGGGAGAGCAGCTCGCTGAAACATAGATTTGCTTTCCGTCTTTCGTAATCAATGCGGAATTGTTTTGAAGTCCTACGGGCAGACCCGAGCGAAGCACCGCCTGAGCCGGACTGTCATTGGTGTCTCCGGTAAAGAAGTCAATCAAAGGAAATACTTCATCAAAAGGCAATCCTGAGGCATTTTCATTACTCCATCCCGTCAATTTTTCAGCGGCGGCATTCATATACAGAATCCCTCCTCTGGAATCAGTTATGATCATCCCGTCTCCCATGCTGCCGACTGCAGCGTCTATAATCTCCGTCTGATGCGATTGTTCTAGTATCTGATGCAACGCGATCCCCCCTTATCGATCTATTGGCTGACGGAAAACCTCTACCATACCGCTTTGCACCTCCATCGATATGGTTCTGCTTTGGCTTCCTCTTAAATCTGCCTTGCTGATGGTCAAACCCATTCTGATCAGGGTATTGATCGCAGCGTTTATGTTTTTTTTACCTACAAAGTACACTTCTGTGCCTGTC
>JAQSXD010000276.1 GCA_029266295.1 Bacillota bacterium
TGTGCTCGGTACAGTGAAAATATGAAGCCAAGGAATCAGACCAGTTTGACAGAACGGGAAACGGAAGTACTAAAGCTGCTTGCAGAAGGGCTGACTCAAAAGGAAATTGCCGAGAACCTGATTTTGTCATCCTCCACGATTAAGCGGCATTTGGAGAATATTTATCAAAAGCTTGAGGTTAACAACAAGATTTCTGCTATAAAGAAGGCAAAAAACTTGAAGCTACTATGAAAAATGGGATTTTTGGCCAATGTCAAAAATCGACAAAATACACTATACTCGTAAGAGTGTAGAATCATTATAGAAGAATGGTCCGGCAGCGCAAACTGCCGCCGGCCAATCGTATGCCTTCCCCGGATAGATCGAAGGACAGTGCAGGTGCCAATGCTGGACAGCACGTAAGGCAGCCGGGCAGCGTATTTCGGAAACAACCCAATCTAATAGTCCAAGTGTAGAGGGGATTGGAGCTTTCGCTCCAAATCCCCTTCTGCCGTTTTTGGCTAAGCAGACGGTAAGTCTAAGGGTAATGGCCTTGGGAACTGAGATTTGCCAAGAAAAAAAGGGTAAAGTCTGGAAATTCCAAAAGCATTCGTGTATACTATAATCGCATTTATTTCATTTTGTGGAAAAGGAGAAACGATTATGAATGGAATCAGTGGATTTTTTCAATCAGTGGTCTCAAGAGAAGGCATCATCGCAGTCGTTGTTGCTGTAGTACTCAGCATTGTTATCGCGCTTTTAAATAAGAAAAAGGGCAGACATATGAGTACAAAAACCGTTGTTGCAATCGGTGTTGGTGCGGCACTTTATGCTGCCTTATCGGCGATATCAATCCCGGTAGGCCCCAATACCTCCTTTAGGATTGCGATCGCACTGCTCCCAATCTTTGGTGCATTTTTCGGACCCACTGCAGGTTTTCTCATCGGCTTTATCGGACATGCGCTGAATGATGCGTTTATGTACGGCAACGTTTGGTGGAGCTGGGTCTTCCTGTCAGCCATGATGGGGCTTTTCGGAGGCTTCGTCTGCTTTGACAAAAAGTTCGACCCGCTGAATGGTATCTGCACCAAGGTGCACATTGGACTGATGTACTTGTGGTCTATCATCGGTATGTTCGTAGGAAGTGTCATCGCTTATCTGGGCGATGTATATCTCTACAGCGAGCCTACTGAGAAGTTGTTTGTTCAGATTACCCTTGCCAACATTTCAAATTTGGTGGTCATTGCTGTCATCGGCATCCCAGCCGTAATTTTAATCGCAAAATCAAAGGCCAAGAATCAAGGACTGAAAAAGGACTTATAATATGAAATCAGTTGTATTCGAGGATGTGTCGTTTCAATACGGTAATTTGGACCAGCCTACACTCCATCATATTGATCTGGTCATCAATGAGGGAGAAAAGGTATTAATAACAGGAAAAAGCGGAAGCGGAAAATCAACATTAGCCCATTGTATCAATGGGCTAATTCCCTTTACCTATAAAGGGGAAATGAACGGTCGGGTTCTTGTAAATGAAAAAGAACCAAAGGGGCTTTCCCTCTTTGCTATGGGAACACAGGTGGGCAGTATTCTGCAGGATCAAGATTGCCAGTTTGTCGGGCTGTCAGCAGGAGAGGACGTTGCGTTTGCACTAGAAAATGACTGTGTTTCCGCAGAGGAGATGCATGCTGCTGCTGATCGTGCGCTAAAGCAGGTAGATATGCTGCAGCATAAGAATCAGCCTCCCCAAAGCCTTTCCGGAGGACAGAAACAGAAGGTGGCTATCGCTGGGATTCTGGCAATGAACGTTCCGATTCTTCTCTTTGATGAGCCTTTGGCAAACCTTGATCCTGCCAGCGGCAAAAAAGCCATGGAGACCATTTTGGATATTCATGGGAAAACAGGAAAGACCATCATCGTCATTGAACATCGGATTGAGGATGTACTGGAGCACGGTTTTGACCGGGTCGTGGTGGTGGATGATGGAAGAATCGTATTCAATGGAACACCGGACCTTCTTTTGGCAGAGGACATACTTCCAAGGTATGGCTTGAGACAGCCTCTTTACGTGGAGATGCTTAAGCTCTGCGGCATAAAGGCGAAAGAAGAGGATCGAATTTCTATTTTAGAAAATACAATAAAATATAAGGATCAAGTATTAAAACGATATATGGAGGACCGGTTTGCAGATCAACGGCCGGATAACCGCACGATTTTGAAACTTCAGGGAGTGAGCTTCCGTTACTTTAAGGAAGACCCCTACACCATAGAGGATGTCAGCTTCGATGTGAAAGAAGGCGAGATGCTGGCAATCGTAGGAAACAACGGCGCAGGAAAGTCCACACTGCTCAAGGCCATCTCCGGAATCGCCAAATACCAGAAGGGTTCTATTTATTATGGGGATAAGAATTCAGAGAATAAGAATGACGATAATAGCAGTTCGATTTTGGGAATGAATTGTATCAATTCGTGGACCGCAAAGCAAAGAGCGCTTGCCATTGGATTTGTAATGCAAAACCCCAATCATATGATTACCAAGGATATGATCTATGATGAAGTGGCCTTTGGTCTCAGAAATTTCGGAGTCGGTAAAGAAGAGACTGATGCAAGGGTAAAAGAAGCACTGAAAATCTGCGGTCTTTATGAATATAGAAATTGGCCCGTATCTTCACTAAGCTACGGACAGAAGAAGCGGGTGACCATTGCGTCCATCCTTTCCATGGGGCCTAAAGTCATTATCCTGGACGAACCGACAGCCGGACAGGATTATACAAGCTACCGAGAGTTCATGTCCTATCTTGATCGAATCAAAGATACTGGCGTGGGCATTATTTTGATTACACATGACATGCATCTGGCACTGGAATATGCCGACACCGGAGTCGTCTTGTCCAGTGGAAGAGTCATTGCAAAAGACTATATCGATCGGATTCTGGCCGACTCCTGGATTATAGGAAAGGCCAATCTGAAGCATACGTCTATCGAGCGGATGGGAAGACTTTTCGGTGTTGAAGATCTCAGCGCGTTTATTGCGTATTTCACAAGGAGAGTGACTTCAACGACAGACCAAAGCCCTGACCTGACGAAATTGGTGAAGCAAAGCCTTTCTGGTGAAGGCGAGGAGGTGCCTCATGAGTAAGAGCGGCTCTCTTTATATCGAACGGGAATCTCTTTTTCACGGCTTAGATGGGAGCATTAAGCTACTAATGCTTATTGCATGGACTGGATTTGCATTTGCTTTTATGGATGCGAGAGTCTTTCTGGGAATGATTCTTGTCGGACTTGGCATTTTGAAACTCTCTAAGTTACCGGCAAAAGCGATCTGGCCATTGTTTGCGTTTATCTTTGTTTTTACCCTGTTTAATTCAATATTTCTGTTGCTGATTACCCCAGAGTACGGTTCGAAACTGGCGGGAAGCTACACCGGTATAGTAACGCTTGGCTTTTATTCCATCACTCTGGAGACGATCTTTTACTGCATTACGCTGTCGCTGAAATATATCGCGATCATGCCCATTACGATCCTGTTTATTTTTACGACGCACCCCAGCAATTTTGCCAGCAGCTTGAATCGGATCGGGGTTCCTTACCGGGTTGCATATGCGGTAAATATTGCACTGCGGTATATCCCTGATGTGAAGACAGAAGTGGATAACATCATCAATGCGCAGGAAGCAAGAGGCGTTGCTTTCCGAAAAGGCGACGCAGGACTTGCGACAAGACTGAAGAATTATGCTACCGTTATGGTGCCGCTTTTGCTCAGTTCCTTTAACCGCATCGAAGTGGTTTCCAATGCCATGGACCTGAGAGGATTCGGAAAAAGCAAAAGGAGAACCTGGTATCACAGGAAAAATTATACCGGCATGGATTTGGCATTTGCGGCCCTTTCCTTTGCAGTTCTTGCCGCCGGTGTTGCCATCAAGATTATGGTAGGGAGCGTTTACTGGTACCCCTTTTCGCTGTGAAAATTCTATTTGTACAGCTTCAGGATCCGAAATACCAGATCTTTGTTCCTGTTCGTTCCTATGGACAATTTGGGATTCAAATCGTAAACTCAAAGAAATTCCTGACAAAGTTGGTGGGAACAATGCCGGTTCTTGATAAGGAGGCGATTCAGGGATTTTTCAGAGGCTTGTACCTCACTAAGGTGAAAGACACTATTTCATCCTATCTTGTTCAGGAAAAAATCAGCATTCTATTTGGACGAACTGTCGGAAAGTCTGAAAGAAAAGATGGTGCCGATTCTGAGCGACTATGGCATTGAGCTTCTTCACTTTAATGTGAATGATATCAGTGTTCCGGATGAAGATTCCGCGGTAAGATCCTTGAAATCAGCTCTCTCCAAACGGGCTGAAATGGATATTGTTGGCTATAACTACATACAGCAGCGATCTTTTGAAACTTTGGAAAGTGTGCAGCCTCTAAGGGGGGCGCTACAAAATCCGACCTTTTGGGAGCGGGGATTGGCGCAGGCATCGGCGTAGGAATCAGCGGAGCTCTGGGCGCGCAGTTTGCCGGAATGGCGCAAAATATCACACTGCACCTGAGACAAAAGAAACTTGTACTTCCTGTGGCACTTCTGTGGATAAGGGGAGTAAATTCTGCAGCAACTGCGGTACTGCTCTGCGCAAGTCCTGTCCCGGCTGCGGCGCAGAGATTCAGGAAGAACCAAAATTTTGCCCGGAATGCGGCGGGAAGCTATAGAGGGGAAATCAGATATGGAACAGACACAATCTACACGCAATCGCAGTAAAATAGGATTTTGGTATACGTTACCTGCAATCGTTCTGCTGATTATATTCATTTGGCCGGCAGGAATCTATTGCTATAAGAAAAGAATGAGTATGGGGGTTACAGCGGCTGCAAGCGCAGCCAATGTGGGCATTACCTTCGGTATTTTAAACCTGCTGATGGGCTTGCTTATGTTTACAGTAGAGAGCGGAGATCGTTCCCTGGACATTGGAACTTCCTTATACTTCCTGATTCCCGGATTATTCTTCTTTCTCACCGGAATCAACGCAAAGAGATTTAAAGCGAACTTTGTCAAGTACGAACGGTGGATTGAACAGGAGGGTTTGACTTCTATTGACGGTCTGGCTTCTGTGGTGGGGAAGCCTTATGCAAAGACTAGGAGTGACCTGCAGAAAATGATTAAAAAAGGGGTCATTCGGGATGCTTTTATTGACGATGATGCCAGGGAATTGGTTTTTGTCGAAACAAGTGAGGCAAAGGCAGTAAAGGCCACACCAGCAGTACAGGTTAGTTCCAAGGGAAGGATTGTACCACAGGAGGAAGCCAAAAATGTTCGCTGCGCAAGCTGCGGCGCCAATAATAAGGTGATTCCGGGAAGAAAAGTTGAATGTGAATACTGCGGTACCGTCTTAAGATGAGAATGGACAGGTGGAGCAGCAGTACGCAGCCATGGCTCTAATGCAGGCTGATCATAGCGGAACATAAAACCATCAAATCGCATAAAAATGAAATAGTAAGGCCATGAATCACCGATTCATGGTCAAATCTATTTAATGGAGGCGATCGTATGGGGAAAAAAGTTGCCGCTGTGATCAGCCTTGCCCTGTTTTTG
>JAQSXD010000277.1 GCA_029266295.1 Bacillota bacterium
GGCCCGACAGGAGCGACCGGAGCAACAGGTGCAACCGGCCCGACAGGCCCCACAGGTCCGACAGGCCCCACAGGAGCCACCGGAGCAACCGGCCCCACCGGCCCGACAGGCCCCACAGGACCTGCTGGTGGCGAGCTCGAACTTCGCGGATTCCAGGCACAATTACAAGGCGCAGCATTGGGAACCATCGCAGATGGTGCTAATGTAGTGTTTGACACCATAATTAACGATCAGAGCCTTGATATTAGTTACAACGCTGGCACCGGAATCTTTACGATCAATGGCGTAGGTAACTATTATGTATCATGGTGGGTCGCAACAGACGGGGCAGAAGCAGCAACGTCAATCAACTTTGATCTGGTGTTGAATGGAAGCACCGTATCTACAACCTCATCCCCAATTGTTACAGGTCAGGTCAGCGGCACCGCTCTTATTACGGTTGGAGCAGCCCCTGCAACCCTTGCCCTTGTTAACAGCACGGGAGATACAGTCTTTGTTGCAAATACAGCTGTTCAGGCCAACTTTGTAATCGTGGAGACTGCATTATAAAAAATATGCATCTTTTGGCTGATGTGCAATAGAGCCAGAATGTCAACAGAAAAGCCGAAGACTATGTCTTCGGCTTTTTATCCAGTAGGAAATAGCCACTTTTTAATCCGGAGGCAAATCGTACTGCTGCCGGAAGAAGTAAGAACGATAAGGGTGATTAAATGAGCGGATATAAAATCTGTGTATATGCAATATGCAAAAACGAAGAGAGTTTTGTGGATCGATGGATGGACTCGGTAGGTGAGGCAGATATTGTGGTTGTAACCGATACCGGCTCGACGGATGGTACCGTGGAGCGGCTGAGATCAAGAGGTGCGATTGTCTACACCGAATCCATCGTTCCATGGCGGTTCGATACTGCGCGAAATGTGGCGCTTGGACATGTTCCCGAGGATGTGGATATTTGTGTTTCCAATGATTTGGATGAGATCTTTGAACCGGGATGGAGAAAAAAGCTGGAAGATGCCTGGCAGCCGTTTCATACCCGGGCACGCTACCTTTTTACATGGACTTTCAACAGTGACGGAACGCCGAAAAAACAATTCCCTATGGAGAAAGCGCATCGTAGATCTGGGTACCAATGGATTCATCCGGTACATGAGATACTGCAATTCACCGGTGAGGGAGAAGAACAGTCGGTATGGGTTCATGGAATGGTACTGAACCACTATCCTGATACCTCCAAGCCAAGATCCCAGTATTTGCCGCTGCTTGAACTTTCAGCAGAAGAAAATCCCACAGATGATAGAACCATATTTTGGCTTGGAAGAGAATATATGTACTATGGGATGTATGAAAAATGTATCGAAACGCTGAAGAACCATCTGCAGCTCCCTAGTGCGCACTGGGATGAAGAACGCTGCGCGTCAATGAGATTTATCGCGAAGAGTTACTCGGCTCTAAATGATAAAACCAGAGCAAAGGAATGGCTTTATAAGGCGATTGCTGAATGCCCACGCGTCCGTGAACCGTATTATCAAATGGCGAGACTGGGTTACGAGGAAGGAGATTGGTCTTTGGTCTATTTGATGGTGGAGATGACGCTGAAAATAACGCAAAAATCAGGAAGCTATCTAGTGGAGCCTGAAGCTTGGGGTTACGCTCCCTATGATCTGGGGGCAATTAGTTGCTATCGGTTGGGACTTTACCAGAAATCTTACGAATATGGAAAAAAGGCGTGCGAGCTGGCCCCAGATCATGAACGCCTTAAGGGTAATCTTCTGCTGATTGAAAAAATGCTTTAAAATAGAGGGAGGATACTGTGAGTAACTATAAAGTCTGCGTATATGCGATCTGCAAGAACGAAGCACATTTCGTGGATCGATGGATGGATTCCATGAAAGAGGCTGATGAGATTGTCGTAACTGATACGGGTTCCAGCGACGGAACCGTTGAAAAGCTTGAAGCCAGAGGAGCTAAGGTATTTGTAAATGTCGTTTCGCCCTGGAGATTTGATGTGGCCAGGAATGTTTCGCTCGATCATGTACCAGAGAATATGGATATTTGTGTCTGTACCGATCTGGATGAAATCTTTGAACCAGGATGGAGACAGAAGCTGGAGGAGGCATGGCTTCCCGATGCGACGCAGGGAAGGTATCTATACAATTGGAGCTTAAAAAGCGATGGAAGCCCGGACATTCAATTTAATTACTTCAAAGTTCATGCAAGGAGTGGATTCCGGTGGAAGCATCCCATTCATGAATGTCTGGAGTATATAGGAAAAGGTCCTGAAAAGAAGGTTTACATTCACGGCATGGTCCTGAATCATTATCCGGATGCCGCCAAGACAAGAGGCTCGTATCTGACGTTGCTGGAGCTGGCGGTTCAGGAAGATCCGAGTTCTGACCGGATGACCTATTATTTGGGAAGAGAATATATGTATCGGTCCAATTGGGAGAGGTGCATAGAGACCCTGAAGAAACATCTTTCCTTGCCCAGTGCAACCTGGAAGGATGAACGGTGTGCTTCCATGCGATGGATTGCCAAAGCCTATTTTAAACTAGGAAACACTGGGGAAGCTTATTCCTGGTATTACAGAGCAATTGCGGAATGCCCGACCATGAGAGAGCCTTATATAGAATTTGCTCAAATGGGTTATCAACTGAAGGATTGGCCCCTTGTCTTTTTTATGACAACGGAGGCGCTCAAGATCAAGAGCAGGTCTGCTACCTATGTCAATATGGGCTATTGCTGGGATTACACACCGGAAGATTTGGCTGCCATCGGTTGTTACCGGATCGGACTTTACGCCAAATCTCTAGAACATGCAAAGGAGGCTTTACAGATTAGTCCAGAGAATGAAAGACTGAAGAATAATCTAAAGCTGATAGAGGATAAACTGCACGAAATTGGGTAAAGCTACCAGGCTGTTCATCCGTAATGTGATTGAGAATTTTGTTGGTCCATTCAGCAAAATTCTCTTTTTGTTCATTTGCTCTGATTCTACACATTCATCTTTGAATTTTTTTTCAGATAGACGGTTCCCACAAGGAATGCTTCCCAGGGCCGTATATAATTTTGTTTACCAAAGGCCTTTGCTGCAAAGTAGGCCTTAAAGCTATAATTTCGTTTTCTTTCTATTTGAATCTTCTTGCAGAATATAAACTGAAAAAGATATAATCATATTAACACAGTGAATTCTGATTTTATGATAGCACGAATTCTTTCCTTTCAAACAACGGATTCTCCATCGAATGGTGGGAGAGTGGAGGAGTATGAGAAAAAAGGTTTGTTTGCTCCATACTGGTGGTACGATCGGTATGGCACGCACAGAATATGGGTATGCACCGAAAAGGGGGTTCATGCAAACCATCCTTTCCGAAATGGGCGAATTGAAATCGGAAGAGGTTCCGGAATTTGACCTGATTGAGTATGACCCTTTATTGGATTCTTCCAATATTTCCGTTCGGGAATGGGTTAAAATTGCAAAAGATATCAAAGAAAAGTATGATTTATATGATGGTTTTGTCATTCTCCATGGAACAGATACCATGGCATATACGGCATCAGCACTTTCCTTCATGCTGGAGGGTCTTGCCAAACCAGTCATTCTTACGGGCTCACAGATTCCTCTCTGTGAAATCAGAAATGATGCGCGGGATAACTTGATCACCGCCTTAATGATTGCAGGGTATTACCATGTTCCGGAGGTTTGCCTGTTTTTTGGAAACGAGCTGTACCGTGGGAACCGTGCGACAAAAATCAGTGCAGATGATCTGATTGCTTTTGGATCTCCCAATTATCCGCCTCTGGTGGAGGCTGGTGTAAGAATCACCGTCAATCACAATGTTCTGAAAGAAGCAGGCAGTGAATTGATCCTATCAGAATTCAAAGAAAATCAAATCGCAGTTCTGAAAATTTTTCCGGGAATACAATTTGAAATATTTGAAAATATCATGACTGAAAAACTAAAAGGAATTGTGTTTGAAGCCTTTGGTGCCGGAAACATTCCTGAACGCCATGGCTCTCTAGAAAGAATCCTCAAGAAGGCAGAAGAAAACGGGACGGTCATTGTGGTATGTACCCAATGCCTAAGAGGCTCCGCTATGATCGGGCAGTACGCAACAAGCATGAGTTTTGCAAATGCAGGAGCGGTAAGCGGGTATGATATGACAGTGGAGGCTGCTGTAGCAAAGCTGTACTATCTGCTGAGCAAAGGATACGACCCAGATCAGGTAAAGCGCTTAATGGCAACAAATCTGAGAGGTGAAATGAGCCTCTTTAAGATGAGTTAAACGTCCAATGTTGCGTAAGTGTTAAGAATTAAGGGATTGAATTCTAGCTTTGCAAAAGTGAAACTATAAACAGGTTAAAAATATAACCGGAAAGAGGTGGACATGAAAACAATCGGTTTGATCGGAGGGATGAGCTGGGAGAGTACGGTTACATACTATCAGATTATCAACGAAGTGATCAAAGAGAAACTCGGCGGATTTCATTCCGCAAAGATTCTTCTGTACAGCGTAGATTTTTCTGAGATCGAAGCTGCCATGGCTGAAAACGATTGGGAACGAGGGACTGAAATTCTCATCGATGCAGCAGAAAGACTTGAGCGGGGAGGAGCAGATTTCATCGTGATTTGCACCAATACTTGGCATAAGGTGGCAGATCAGATTCGGGAAAAAGTCACAATCCCGTTGCTTCATGTGGCCGAATTGATTGCAGATGAGCTGAAAGAAAGAGGTTTTGAGACTGCTGCTCTGCTTGGTACCAGATATACCATGGAGCAGGATTTTTACAGAAATAAGCTTGAGGAGAACGGAATTAAGGTGATGATCCCAGAAGCGGAAGAACGGGATGATATTAATCGGATTATTTTTGAGGAATTATGCCTTGGGTCCATTTCGGCGGACTCCAAGGAACGTTATCTCAGAATCATTGATCAATTGATACAGCGGGGAGCTAAGGCTATTATTCTCGGTTGTACGGAAATCGGTCTTTTGATTCAGCAGGGGGATACCAAAGCTCCTCTTTTGGATACTGCAGCAATTCATGCAAGAAGAGCTGCCCTATATTCCCTACAAACATCTTTATAATTTGGAGGATTCAATATGGATTGGAAATTTGTACTTGCACTGATCTTTGCTCTGATCGTAGCCGTGTTTGCGCTTCAGAATGCCGGTGATGTTGACATTAGCTTTCTGACTCTTGAACTTACCATTTCTCAGGCGCTTGTAATTCTCATATCAGCCGTCTTCGGAGCGTTGGTCGTTTTGCTGCTCAGCTTGGTACGCTGGATTAAAGGGCAGGCAAAACTAAAAAATTTGTCAAAGACCGTAACGGCGCTGGAGCAGGAAAACAAGCAGCTTAAGATGAAACTTGAGCATTTGGAAACTGTAGAAACTGTAGAAAATGAAAAAATTCCCCATTGACACAAGTGACGATCCATGGTAGCATGAACGCAATTGAATCAATTCTTCAGGGCGGGGTGTGATTCCCCACCGGTGGTAAAGCCCACGAGCCGCAAGGCATGATTCGGTGTAACTCCGAAGCCGACAGTATAGTCTGGATG
>JAQSXD010000278.1 GCA_029266295.1 Bacillota bacterium
AAGGCATCACCGTGCAGGGTACAAGGAAAGAAGACCGTGGTACAAAGGATGGCATACCGCTGGAGCATGTCTAGAGCCTTATCCTGATCACCCTTCATGCAGAACCCCTGTGCCCCGTTCAAATAGATCAACGCCATGGTGTTTGGATGAAGGCATTCCAGATCAAATATCTCCGCAAGGGAAAGCAGCCGCCGGAGCGTTTCCTCAAACTGTTCATTTTGAAGTTGCAGCAGACTGCAGCCGGAAGCTGCGAGAACCAGCAAATGCTGATACATGCTGATCTGCAAGACTCGGTTTGCCCCAAGCAAATTTCCCATCATAAGATAAGCCTGTGCAATGCCGGCCTCATCATTGGATATTGGCCTGATGGTTTCTCCCAGCAGGTTCAATACCTCCTGCGGTTTGTTCATCACGAGGAAGCAAACTCCCTCAAGAGAGGCGGCTTCCCTGGTCAGCCAAGGATCTCCGCTCTCTGTTTTGATCCTCTGGCAAAGCTCCGCCGCTTCTTCCAGAATCCTTTTCTTCTCCTCCGCTTCTTCCGCCAGCATATGATGGTTGCAGAGCAAAACCGCCATCTGCATGAGCAGCGGGAAGCATGAATAGTATTTTCTAATGATTTTCCGGCACTCTTCTATGACTCCTGGAAAAGGTTTGTTTGCAAAATCTGCTGATAGCCTGTGGTACATTGCCTTGATATCCTCTTTCGTCATTTGCGGCTCATAGCCCATCAACTCGTCAATGGTAATATTGAAATATGCAGCAAGCTGAGGTAGAAAGGTAATATCGGGATAACTTTGTCCCGTCTCCCACTTTGAAACAGAAGCCTTCGAAACACCCATATAGGCCGCCAGCTGCTCCTGTGTAATTCCTTTTGCCCGTCGATTGTCGGTAATAATTCTTGAAATATTGATTTCCTTCATCATAATCGCCTTCTGCAGTCTATTTTCAATAAAAACGCTGCAGTTCTTCCTTTCAAGTTTCATTATACGTTCTGCATGATTAAAAACAATGGATTCAAAGTTAACTTAAAGGTATAAAAATCAACCGCAAGGCAACACAACAGTTATAAAAATGGGGCTTTCTTTCCTAGAAATCCCCTTCGTTCTTATCGCTTCAAACGTTATAAAGACTCTCCATCAGTCATTTCTGATTTAGAGCATTGAGCGTGCATCATAGCAGTCTTTCATAGAAAAACCATGGTAGATCTCTTTTCGGTTGAAAATGGTGATCATTTCGCCAACCTCCTCGCCGTCTACTCTTTCAAATTTTTATATTAACAAGAATGACTTCATCTTTGCTTTATTTCATTTTAATTATATCACATTCTGAAGGAAATAATAAGTCTTGTTTCGGCAAATCAATCGTGTTACTCTGATAGGTACCGTTGGTTATGCCAGCAAAGGAGGTGTCCTATGGAACACTATGAAATGGAATTTGACTTTGAAGTAAAACATTTAAACCATATTATCTCAATTGCAGAAAAACAATTAGCAGATGTTCGTCACAGCAGCAGCAAGCAGCAATCGGATCTCATTGAAGCAAAGAAGGATTTATGGGAAAATTCAAGACATACCGTATCAAATCTTTGGTCCAGTGACAGATTTTATGAATTGGTCGCCTTAAATCAATACGAAAATGTCGTATCCGGGAAATTGTCTGCATTGGAATTGGCAGCCGGTAAAATAGCCTCTTTGGAGCGGATGATTCAGTCGCCCTATTTTGCCCGAATCGACTTTCAATTTGAAGATGAGGATGAAGCTGAGCAAATCTATATCGGACGTTCCTCCCTCATTGATGAACGAGAGGTCGAAATTCAGGTCTACGACTGGCGCTCTCCGTTGGCCAGCGTTTTCTACCGCTTTGGTGTTGGAAACGCGTTCTATGATGCGCCCAACGGCAGAATTTCAGGAAAAGTCAGCCTGAAGCGTCAATTTGAGATTCGTCATGGGCAGCTTGAATATTTTTTTGATGCCGATGTCCAGGTCATGGATGAATTCCTAAGGAAGCTTCTATCGCAAAACGCCTCTTCAAAGATGAAGGCAATCGTTGAAACCATACAGAAAGATCAGAATATTGTCATTCGAGATCTTGAAAACGACTTGATGATGGTGCAGGGCGTCGCAGGAAGCGGAAAAACCTCAGTAGCCCTCCACCGCGTGGCCTATCTGATGTATCAGGGGCTTTCCTCCAGACTCTCTGCCCACAATATTATGATTCTCTCACCCAATACTCTGTTTGAACGATATATTTCCAATGTGCTGCCGGAGCTGGGAGAGGATAACGTGATCTCCATCCACTTTGATGACCTCCTCAAGCTGATCTTGCCCACCGCACGGGCTCAAACAAAGAATCAGCTTTTAGAGACTCTCCTCACCTCCAGAGATAGCCTCAGCATCAAAGAGACCCCCTTGACTGCTAAAGCGAACAGCAATATTGATTTGATGAAAAGAAGTCTGGCATTCAAGACATCACTGGAATTCAAAGAAATTCTGGACCGCTTTATCGCTGATATACCAAGGAAATGGATTGCGTTCAGCGACATCGATTATAATGGAAAATGCATTGCCAGCCGCCACTTGCTGAAAGCAGAAATTCTTGACAGAAAGAGAACGATTCCCCTGGGGCTGCGGCTCAAGCATCTGGAGGAAGCCATCTTCCAAAAAGTCCACGAAATGCGAAAAGCCCGCATGAAGAAATTAAGAAATTTCGTGAGAAAATATCCGGAGCATGTTTTTGAAATAGAAGAATTTGCAAGGCTGCTTTCCATATCAGAAAGCACCGCGTTGAGCCGGAACATTGAGAGGTTTACAAAGCTGGATGCCCTTACTCTTTACAAAACACTCTTTCGTGATCCAAATTATTTCCACCGCTTGGCAGAGGGAATTACCCTTCCCGATGACATTGATCCTATCCTAGCATATACCTGCGAAAATCTGCAAAAAGAGCAGCTCGCCTTCGAAGACGGTCTGGCATTGGCGCTGCTGCAGCTGAAACTAAATGGCTTTCGGTATGGAAAATCAATCAAACAGGTAGTAATCGACGAAGCACAGGATTATTATCCGCTTCACTTTGCGCTTTTAAAGATTTTGTTTCCCAATGCACGATACACGGTTTTGGGCGATATCTACCAGACAATCGAAAAGCCGGAGGAGCTGACCTTCTTTGATCGTATCAGCCAAATTTTAGACAAGAAGAAGTCCGCGTTGGTGACCATGAATAAAAGTTTCCGTTGTACCAGTGAAATTCTGAGTTTTAGCAGAAGATTTCTCCGGCAAAATTCTGAAATGGAAAGCTTTAGTCGAAGCGGTGAAGTGCCGGGAGTTTATGCAGCACAAGACCACGAAGCCCTCAATGAACTAATTCGGGAAGAAATCAGGTTTTGTCAAGAGCAACAATATCAGTCGATCGGGCTGCTCTGCAAAACAGAAGCGGATGCCCGCCTGCTTTATGAACGTTTAAATCATCAATCGGAACGGCAGGCGCAATCTCCGGAGCTGAAAAAGCAAAAGTCGCAATCCGGGCTTCGCTTTATTGGCAGCGATACCATTACGGACATCAAAGGGGTTTTTGTTCTGCCCCTATATATGGCAAAGGGTCTGGAGTTTGATGCGGTTCTGCTCTGTGATATCGATAAGGATCACTATGTCTCAGAAGACGACCGGAAGCTTTTATATATTGGCTGCACCAGAGCGCTTCACAGACTCAGTCTGTTTTATACGGGAGAAAAGAGCCCGCTACTGCAAATCGAATAGGAGGAGATTCTTTTGATTTTAAAAAAAGCAACTGAAATTTGGGCTGATATTTTAGGACTGGAAGAGGAAGAAATTACCTCATCCATGGAATTGACAACGGAGTTTGAAATTGAAAAGCTCCACATCGCGAAGTTCATCATTGAATGTGAGAAAACGTTCAAAATTACCATCCATGACGAAAACGTTCATACCTTCCACACCATGGGCGATATTGTGAAGTATATCGAAAGCAGGCTTTCCGAAGAAGATGGCAACAGCTCGGAAAGTTCCGAAGACGAGCGCATGTGGTGGTATTATGTGTAGCCGGTTTCCCGCTCACATCTTATACAGCTCCCATCTGCAGTCGCTGACCAGATATTTCAGTTCATAGGCCTTCATCACTCCGTCAATCTCGCTCTGGCAGCGGTAAACAAAGGCACGGATTCCCGCCGTTTTGATTTCATCCACGCTGATAACTTTATCTACATTTACCCTACGGAGCATTCCTTCTCTGTCACTGTAACGAAATTTTACAGGCCAGGGCTTCTCCTTTGCCTTAAACCACACTGCGGCTTCAATAGGCTCCGCTAAAATTTTCATTGCCTGTAACCTCCCATCATAATAAAGTCACTGTCATTGGTTCCACCCTGCACTGCGTTGATGTTTCCGTTTGCAAAGCTTCCCCTTATAATCGAACGAGTCCCGTACTTCTCGCGAATTTGATCCACCGCCCGGTCCAGGGCCTGCAACTTCTCCGTGTCGCCCTTGTCAAACAGTGAAAACTGACGGGTGTCATCGGAATAAAAATCCGAAACGTGAACCCCCAGCTTTCGGATTGCTTCTCCCTTCCAGCTTTCATCGAAAAGCATGCAGACATACTCGAAGATCTCTGTCGTTGTATTGATACAGTTTGGAATTTTGAGCTGATGGCTGTATCCCACAAAGCCGTCGGTTTTTACGGAGACGGACACCAGAGATACTAGATATCCCAGCCTGCGAAGGCGCATGGCAACCCGCTCGGTCAAGGCCAGCAGAATCATGTGTGCCTCATTGCGTTCCGTCACATCATAACTGATGGTGGTGCTGTTTCCTACCCCCTTTTGAATGATCTCACTATTGAGCGTCACTTCCGTATCATCGATACCGTTGGCAAGAGACCAAACCAGGAGACCGTGGGATTTCAGCAGTGCCTTCATGTGATTCGGATCGGCCTTCGCCAAATCTCCGATTGTATTCAGATTAATCTTCTGTAATTTTTGAGCGGTAGCCCTGCCCACCATAAAAAGTTCCCCCACAGGCAGCGGCCACAGTTTCTGCCCCATCTCCTGAGGCCAGAGGGTATGCACTTGATCCGGCTTCTTGAGCTCCGATCCCATCTTTGCAAGAATCTTATTGACGGAAACACCGATGTTGACCGAAAATCCAAGTTCCTGCTTCATTCTTTCCCGAATCGCATGGGCAGCTTCCAGCGGATCTCCGAATCGGTTTTGGGAAGCCGTATAGTCAAGAAAGCATTCATCAATGCTGTACCGTTCCACTACAGGCGAATATTCCAGCAAAATCCGATACATCTCGTTGCTGCAAAGCATATAAAGATCATAGTTTGGCGGAAAAACTGCAAGATTGGGACATTTCTGTTTGGCTTCAAAGAGACTTTGCCCCGTGGCAATTCCATATTTTTTAGCAGGAATGGATTTCGCAAGGATAATTCCATGTCGATTCAGCGGATCGCCGGAGATCACCGACGGAATTTCTCTTATATCAATTGGATAACCTTTTTCCAGCATAGCTGCCGCAGTCCAGCTCAGGTAAGCGCTGTTG
>JAQSXD010000279.1 GCA_029266295.1 Bacillota bacterium
TCTTCGATTCTTCTGTTTTCAATTTGCTCCTCAATTGTTTCCAACCCGGAAATGCAATCCTCAAGCTCTGTCAATGAAACTGCGACAACCGGATTTCTCTTCCTGGCAGAAACATAATCATACTTCTTCAAAGCGAGATTTCTTGTAATCTTACAGATGAAAGCGCTTAGTGATACCGGACGCTGCGGGGGAATGGCATTCCATACGCCAAGATATGTATCGTTGACGCATTCCTCCGAGTCTTCCAGGGAAGATAGAATATTCATAGCAAGCCGCATGCAGAGCTTACCGTACTTCATTCCTGTTTCATAAACCGCGTTTTCAGAACGCGACCAAAATAGGTCTAGAATTTGTTTGTCATCCATGTTTTTCTCCTTTATGAAGGCCTTCACTAAATAAGTACGGTTTCTATGGAGTATATTGCATCAAGTCGTATTATTTATCAGCATAATGATATGGGAAAAAAAGGATCGTTTCAATAGAAGGCTGGTACTGTAAATATCATTCTGAATATAAAACATGAATTGCTACAATGTTGTGGCAGGAAAAAGTGATTTTCAGATATAGACCAAATTTTTTATCTTTGCTATAGTTGAAACATGCTAAACGTCATCAATTAGATATCAGTCAATTTAAAGGGATTATTTAAGGGTGAAGTCATAATGTTGCAGCAAAATGAAATAAGAGCATTAAAGATTTTATATATGCTTCTTGAGACCGACTGTTTTCTTACCATAAGCAAAATCGCGAAGCATTTCGGCCTGTCGAAAAGAACTATACAGACAGATCTTGAGAAACTGGAAAAACTGATTTCCGTTCTCGGTATCTCGGATGAACTCCAGGTTGAAAAGAAGAGCGGCTGTGGAATTAGAGCCGATATAAAAAGCGATAACACGGAATTGATCAAGAGAAAGATCAAAATCATGTGCAATAGCGTATCGGGCCAAAAGGACAATGAGCATGAGGATTACGAACATAAAAATTACATAAGACATATCGAAACTCTGAGAATGCTGATCAATTCAACGGATGAACTGACCATACAATTCCTGGCGGATCAGTTCTATGTGAGTAAAAGTGTCGTGTTAAAAGATCTTGAATGGATCAACATATGGCTTTCAAAATTTCATCTGAAGGTCTATAAAAGACAGCATCGAGGCATTTGTATCGTAGGCCCGGAGAAAAACCGACGGAATGCACTGGTTGAATTTCATACGCTCAGCAGCTATGAAAACGCTGACGGCCTGAACATGAAGGATAACATCGCGTTTAATTCTGCTGATTACCGTATTAATGAAAAAAAGTACAGCAAAATGAAGCGGATTTATCCCAAGGTGAATATTGAAAAAATCAGTGACATTATTCGGAATGCGGAAAAAGAATTTGACTTTTTCATGCCGGATGAACACTACGAGTCTCTCTTCATGCATCTGCTTATCGGCATTGACCGTATCTTAAAAGGTAGTAATGTGGATGAAGAGGACGGCATTTTATATGAGCAGTTTGGTGAAACCCAGATGCAGGTTGCCGAATACATCGCTTCCCAGATTGAAAAAGAGTTTGCAACCGTCATGCCGAGAGCGGAACGTGCTTATATCTGCATGCACCTTATGGGATCAGAACTATATAATATTTCTGATGAAGCCGATGCAAGCGGTGTTGTTTCCAGTATACCCATGAGTGTGAAAGACCTTGCAAACGACCTGATCGATTATATTGGGAAATTGTTATCGTATGATTTTAAAGGAGATACCATGCTCCTCTTTGGGCTGTTGTTTCACTTGAAAACATCGGTTTACAGGCTAAAGAATAATTTTTCCTTCAAATCCTTTGACGACAGTCTGGTAAAACTGCAATATCCCAAGGTGTATCAATCTGTTTTCACAGCAGATGTGCTCTATGAAAAACACTGCAAGGTATTGCTGACAGCAGATGAAATCATGGCCATTACCCTTCATTTCGCGCTGGCTATGGAACGAATTAAGCACAAGAACAAGGTCATATTCGTGTCAAACGGTGGGGTAGCGTCCAATGTATCCATCTGCGAAAGCATAAAGAGGCTGTTTCAGGATATCAATATCGTGGATATTTGTAACCAATATCAGCTGGGGCTGAAAGATGAAAGTGAGTTTGATTTTATCATTGCAAATATTCCCATCAAGCATCATGCAAAGCCGGTCATCAAAGTGTCATCCAATCTGGAGCACAGCGAAATAGAAGAAATAGAGCGTCACATTTATGCAGGATCTGGGGCAAAACGGTGCAAGCCTCCTATGGAACAGCACCGCGTTAAAACCCTTTCTTTCGAGATCAGCCCGAAAAACGAAGATGAGCTCTTTGTAAAAGCTGCAGAAGTGATCCAATATGAAACAAAATGCATGGAGCTGCTTGGTAATGTGAAACCAGAGATCCGAAGGACAGGGAAAGAGATCATTCTTGGAGATACCCTGTGGATGAAGGTTATGGTAAGAAGGGAAGGTGTTTTTTTCGCCGCCAATTTCAAATTGAATCCTTCTATCATCGCCGGGAATGAGAATGTTCAAAATGCATACATCTTCTTTGTTTCAGAGGAAGGCGGTGACTTTTATACAAATAGTATGCAGGAAGTTTTAAAAGTGACAATTCAGAAAGGTGCAACTCAAATATGAAAGGAATAGGGGTTTCAGCAGGTATGGCTTATGCTAAGGCGTACCTTGTTGAGAATGATGTAAAGATCGAAAAATGTGAGATCAAAGACATTGCGAAAGAGCTTCAAAAGTTTTCTGATGCAGTGGAGAAGGCTAAGAAGCAGATCGAAGGGGTAAAAAAAGAGGCGGCTGAGGACTGTGGAGAGGAAAATGCGGAAATTTTTGAATTCCAAATCCTCATGCTTGAAAATGAGGATTTTGTAAAAGAGATAAAAAATTATGTGGAATGCTTCCGGGTGAACAGCGAATACGCGCTGGACCAGATCACAGAAACCTGGATCAAACAGTTCTCACAGCTCGACAATATATACTTGAGGGAAAGAACCATCGATGTGATTGATGTCTCAAGAAGACTGAAATCAATTTTACAGGGGGGAGCTCCCAAAAGCATCCATGAGATGACCGAAGAATCAATCATTATTGCTGATGATCTAACGCCCTCCCAGACCATCGGTCTAAACAGGAAAAAGACTAAAGGGTTGGCCATTGCCTACGGCGGAAGTACATCCCATACCGCCATCATCGCCAGAGCGCTTGGAATTCCATGCGTCGTGGGCATTCCTGACCTGCTGGAGCAGATAAAGGATGGAGAGCCAATTCTGATAGACGGCGATAAAGGTGAAATTTTTTTATCCCCGACGCTCCATAAAATTGAAGAAATGAAAAATTATGAAAACAAAACTCGTGCTGAAATGAAAGCACTTATGGAATTTGTAACGTCAGCCAGCATTACGGAAGATGGGTTCCGCGTCAGACTGTTTGCCAACATTTCCTCAAAAATGGATGCTGATGCTATGCTGGAATGCAACGGGGACGGCGTCGGTCTGTTCCGGACAGAATTTCTCTATATGGCAGACAATGAGCCGCCCACGGAAGAGAAACAACTTGCGGTTTACGAAGAAATTGCAAAAAGCATGGGCGACAAACCGCTGATTATCAGAACCATGGATGTTGGGGGTGATAAAAAAATCTCCTATCTGAACATCGGGGAGGAGGAAAATCCGTTTCTTGGCTTCAGGGCGATCCGATACTGCCTGGAAAATCAGGAGCTGTTCAAAACCCAGCTTGCGGCCATCTTACGGTCAGGTGCTGCAGCGAAAAACGTGAAGCTGATGTTTCCCATGGTCTCTACGCTGGAGGAACTAAGAAAGGCGAACGCAATTCTTCAGGAAGTGAAAGAGGAGCTGGGGGATAGGCAAGTTCCGTTCAACAGGGATATGGAGGTGGGTATGATGATTGAAACACCTGCCGCAGCGATGATGGCGGAACAATTTGCTGTGGAAGCGGATTTCCTCAGCATAGGCACCAATGATTTGGTACAATATGTGTTTGCTGCAGACCGGATGAATGCCAGGGTCGCTTATCTCAACTCATACTTCCATCCTTTGCTGTTTCGCCTGGTCAATCATGTCAGAGAAAGTGCGGGAAAGTATGGGAAACCGGTTGAAATCTGCGGGCAGGCAGCGGAAATACCGTACCTTGCGCCCATATGGATTGCTATGGGAATCGACACCCTTAGTGTAAGCCCCTCGTCTATTCTAAAACTCAGACGACTTATCTGCGGTTCTAACAGAGGGGAGCTCCAGACGGTACTGGCCAAGGTTCTGGCCTTTGATCATGCTTCCGAAGTCGAGAACTACCTCAAAACTACCTTTGAAAATTCATCCAGCGTTTTCTATCCATTTATTTAGATTACGCTGTACTAAAAAAAGCAGCGATTCACTAAAAACCACGATAGAAAAGAGGTGAGTTATGATTTCAATTAATGTACAGGTCAAGAATGAACTGGGACTTCACGCAAGACCGATCTCTAAGCTGATACGATTTGCCACAGCATATGACGGTACCATATCCCTGATCAAAAACGGAAGGGCATATAATGCCGGAAACATGCTTGACCTTATCACACTGGATGCAAAATGCAACGATCACCTTGAAGTAGAGATTCAAGGAAATGATGAAGCTGCCGCAGCAGACGAAATCGCGCGGCTGTTTAAAACAAAATTTGGAGAATTTTAAGATTGGAGGGAAGAAAACTGGATACTTTAGAAACGGCAATGAAAGTAATCGCAGAAGCAGGTGATTCAAAGAGCTATTCGATGGAGGCAATCTATCACGCCAAGGAAGGGCGCTTTGAGGAAGCGCAGGAATGCCTTGAAAATGCAGGAAAAGCCCTTGCAACGGTACACGCTGTCCAGACCAGCATGATTCGCGGGGAGATGACAGGAGAGAACAAGACAGAGATAACGCTTCTGATGGTTCATGCGCAGGATCATATTATGAGCGCTGTTACGATAAGAGAATTGGCAACAGAACTGGTCAGTGTACATGAAAAAATTAGTTTGGCATTTCATAAGGAAGGAGAGACCGTATGATCAGAATTATTCTGGCATGTGCAGAAGGGATGTCTACAAGCATGCTGGTGATAAAGATGCAGGAGGCGGCAAAAAAGAAGGGGCACGAAGTTGAGATCAGCGCCATTTCAGAAGTGCAGATCAAATCAAAAGCAGATGAGATTGATATTTTGCTCCTGGGTCCTCAAATCAGATATCTTCTTGGAAAAATGAGAACCGAACTTGGAAGTAAGATTCCAGTAATCGAGGTCATCAATATGTCGGATTACGGCCTGATGAACGGTGAAAAAATACTGGATCATGTTATGGAGTTATATTTTAGTAATCAAAACACATGAAAGGAAGGCGAACAGGAAAATGAAAGGCATCTTATCCAATAATTTCTTTGAAAAAAAGTTTATGCCCATAGCGGCAAGAATCGGAAATCAGAGGCATTTGCTCGCGCTTCGCGACGGTATCATGTTTTCTATGCCGCTTCTCATTATCGGCT
>JAQSXD010000280.1 GCA_029266295.1 Bacillota bacterium
TTGGGTTCCGGAATTTTTCGGAGATACCATTATAGTCAACGGAAAAGTGTGGCCCAATCTCAATGTTGAGCGAAGGCGGTACCGAATTCGGTTGTTAAATGGATCCAATGCCCGGTTCTATCATCTGAAACTGTCCAATGGGATGCACTTTGTTCAGATCGGAACAGACGGAGGATACCTGAACGAGCCGGTAGAACTAAGCTCACTGTTGCTTGCGCCCGCTGAACGGGCTGATCTCTTGATCGACTTTTCAGACATCAGGCCGGGAACCCGGATTCTACTGACGAATGATGCAAATGCTCCGTACCCTGACGGAGACGCGCCGAATCCTGATACAGTGGGGCAGATCATGCAGTTCACGGTGCCCAATGACTCACCTCCTCCGGTTAGGCCGCCTAAGCTGCCAGGCAGGCTGAATCATATTCAGCGGCTAAGGCCGGACGCTCCCCAAAGAACGTTAACCTTAAACGAGGTGCCTGGCCCCAACGGACCGGTAATCATTCTTTTAAACGGACAAAAATGGTCTGCTCCATTATCGGAGAGGTCTGCTGTAGGCTCCACAGAAGAATGGATCGTTGCAAATCTGACCATGGATACCCACCCCATTCATCTGCATCTGGTTCAGTTCCAGCTTCTGAACCGGCAGGATTTCAATATGGAGGAATATCAACTCAGATGGGAAGAATTAAACGGGACACCGCCCCTTGACCATCCCACAAAAGTGCTTCCGGTACAGCCTTATCTGACGGGACCGCCTATTCCTCCTGACCCGAATGAACGAGGATGGAAAGATACCGTTCGAATGAATCCCAACCAGGTGACCCGCATCCTCGTGCGGTTTGCACCGCAGGATGTTCCGGTAGGGGCTGTTTCTTCGGGAGACAATCTTTATCCTTTTAATCCCTCGGTAGGACCTGGGTACGTCTGGCATTGTCATATTATTGATCATGAGGACAATGAAATGATGAGACCTTATCATGTAATCTCTTAAGTGAGGGATCCGCACTAAAAAAATAAGGGCGTCTCATTGAGACGCCCTGCATTGAATTAGTCACACCAAGCGGCGTTATTAATTCGTTGGTTCATGGTTATGATTCATTACCATTCCGCCTGCACCACATCATACCGATGGGCATCGGAAAAATCATCATTATCAAAGTAGTTGTAGCCCGAATTACCAAAGGTGGGATCTACATTAATCCACGCTTCGGCTGCGGTATCATAAATCTGATTCCAAACATGCTCACCCCATTCTGAACCGCTGTAGCCAAGTCCTGAAACAAGCCGGACTTTTACATCAACGGCTCGGCACATGGAAACATAGAGGCACGAGTAGTCAAAGCAGACACCAGTTCGCTCCTGGTAGGTGACAATGGAGCCGGAATTTACCTTGGAAGGATTTTTCAAAACGATGACTGCCTTCGCTTGATCATACTGAATATTTTTCCGCACCCAGTGGTAGATAAGTTCAGCCTTTTTTCTGTCGTCTTTTTCAGTACCCACGATTCTTTTGGCTGTTTCGTCAATGTCGGCATTGGAAAGCACCGCTTCGTCGATGGTCATCCCATTAAAATATTTGATTGCAGGGAGTTTCCAATAATTGGGATCACCTGTGCTGTCTGTATTTGCTGGCGTATAATCCTCAGCAGCTTTCTTAAACGCTTCACTTACCAATGTGGGAACACTTTTGACCAGTTCGGCATTTAGAATCGGCTGCAGCATGGTCTTTTGAACCGTCTGATAGGCCTTTGAGGCATTGATGTATTCCCCGGCATCGGGATTGTTGATAAAGCTGGTATAAAAATTGAGCAAAATCGCAAGAACGAAGATCATGAACGCTGACCTAGGCAGCTGCCATAAACCTCCAAAAATCCGCCTGATGATTGGTCGTTTTGCTTCCAGCAGGGAAGAAAGTCTGAGGGACAGCGGAATCAGTACATGGCGTGTAACGGGTATTGCAAGGAGTTCCAGTAAGAAAAACAGAACTGACATCAAAATAAAGAATGTGATCACGTATGCGACGATATCATGTTGATAACGGGCAATAAATTCTGCCGCTGCGGGCATGGAATGATCCAAAAATGTTAGAAATCCATTTCTCGTGCCTGAAAAGATGATTCCAATGAAATAAAAGGCAAGAAGAGTGCCAAGCACAAATTTCACGCTGTTGAATATTGCCATGATGGAATTGATAACGCGATTTTTTGAAATTGGATTCAAAATCCCTGTGATCACCGGCATGAAGAAAATGATGATCATCAAAAGCGTAATAAAATTAAAACCGTTGGTTGAATTCATATGCTACTGTTCTCCGTTTTATCAACTGAGGCGCACCGAGCCCCTTTAAATTTTATCCTTCAATTGATTAAAATAACCCTTTATCGAGCTCAATATACTGTATTATTATACCATGGAAAGAACTTAAAAAACCCAGACAGAAATTGGTATGATCTTGCTTGGCTCTGGGTCGTGCTTCAAAAATTTTGTATCAAAAATAGTGGCCATGAATCGTTACATAAATTTCATACAAAATAATACAGCATTTATGGTATAATCATATGCGTAGATTAGGATTGATTCAGGGGTGGAGGGTAACATGAAACATGACAATTATGACTATATAGATTTAGGGGAAGAAATTAGCAGAACCGTAAAAAAGGTTTTAAACCAGCAGGATTTCTATGATTTAAAGCATACGATCAACAAAACCATGCGAAATATTCCAGGCATGGGAGGAGGACCGTTCTATAATGGTCCATTTGGTGGTGATTTTCCGCCCCTTTCAAAAGACGTACCTACTGAAGGGCACCAGCCCTATGAAGCGCCAAAGAATTCGGGGGGAGGGCGAAGAGGCCATCCTTATCAGCAGCAACGCGCTCAAAGAAGACATGCGAAGCAGGAATGGAGACAGTCTTCGGATCAACCAAATGATCAGGCAACTCGTCAGCCGAATTATCATCAATATCGAGTTCATAAGAAGCATAGAGGGGCAAGTTCTGTTCCCAGTACGTTGATGATCGTTTTCGGTTCGATCGGAACGGCAGTTACAGGATTGATGATACCTGGTGTTGCCGCCGCTGGAGCTTATCTGGGCGGTGTACAACTGGCAGAGATCATTAGTGCTGCGCTGTGTGTGCCACTAATTGGCTCCCTTGGCTTAATCTTTGGGGGCATAAGCAGGAAGAAACGCTTTAAGCGGCTTCGTCTCTACCAGAATGTTCTGAACGGCCGTACCTACTGCACCGTAAAGGAATTGTCTGCAGCCAGCGGGCTGAAACCGGAATTTCTCGTGAAGGATCTCCGTAAGATGATTCGCGGCGGTTTGTTTTCTGAGGGCTATATGGATCAGCAGGAAACGTGTCTCATGACGGATTACCAAACATATGAGCAATATCTGAAAACGATGAAATACGCAGAACAACAGCGTGAAGAGGAAAAACGGGAGAATGAGAGGTGGGCAAACCATCAGGGCGGCAGCGAACTGAGACAGACCATCGAAGAGGGAAAAGACTATATTCGGACGATCAAAGCCGCCAACGACGCTCTGCCGGAAGTAGAAATCTCCGACAAACTGAATCAGCTGGAGCAGGTTACTACAAAGATATTCGACTATGTGGAACAGCATCCGGAAAAACTGCCGGAAATCCGGAAATTTATGTGCTATTACATGCCCATTACGCTAAAGCTGGTCAATGCGTATCAGAAGTTCGACCGCCATGGTGCAAATGCATCTGAGATTGAAGCCACTAAGCTGGAAATCAAGGGAACGATTGATACGATAAATAAAGCCTATGAGAATCTGCTGCGCAAACTAATGGAAGCTGATATTCTCGACGTTACTTCGGATATTTCCGCGCTGGAAACGATTTTGGCGCAGGAAGGGCTGACCGGAGATCCGTTCCATTCGAAAATGAACTAATGAAAATTATTATAGATCTGTAAAGGAGGATATATAAATAATGAGCGATGAGATGAAAGATACGATGCCGACTCTGACTTTGGATCCATTTGGTGAGGACGGAATTCAGCCTCCTTCAGCTGTTCCAGCAGCGTTCGAGGAAAAGCGGGTTCAGACGGTTGAAGAACCTGCGCTTACTCCCGAAGAGAAAAAAATCGTTGATGAATTTGCTTCTAAAATTGAGCTTTCCAATTCCAACATCATCATACAGTATGGTTCCGGTGCACAAAAGAAAATTGCCGAATTCTCAGAATCTGCGCTGAATAATGTGAGAACCAAGGATCTCGGAGAAGTGGGAGAACTGCTGACCAATGTTGTGACAGAGCTGAAGAACTTTGATGGAGAAGAAGAGGAAAAGGGCTTTCTCGGTATTTTTAAGCGGACTTCAAGAAAGCTGTCAAATCTGAAAACCAAATATGACAAAGCGGAAGTCAATGTGACAAAGATTTGTTCGATTTTAGAGAATCATCAGATACAGCTACTGAAAGACATTGCACTTCTTGACAAGATGTATGACATGAACAAGGTCTATTTCAAAGAGCTTTCCATGTACATCCTGGCAGGAAAGAAGAAACTTAACGAGGTTTTGAGCATAGAGCTTCCAACGCTAAAGTCGAAGGCACAAGCCAGCGGCCTGCCCGAGGATGCGCAGGCAGCAAACGATTTGGCGGCTCTTTGCAACCGTTTTGAAAAGAAGCTTCATGATCTGGAACTTACGAGAATGATTTCGATTCAGATGGCACCGCAAATTCGTCTCGTTCAAAATAATGACACGCTGATGTCGGACAAGATTCAATCCACGCTGGTCAATACAATTCCTCTTTGGAAGAGCCAAATGGTTCTTGCGCTTGGAATTGCCAACTCACAGAGCGCCGCTGAGTCACAACGCCAGGTGACGGATATGACCAATGAGCTCCTTCGAAAAAATGCGGCTACATTGAAAATGGCCACCCTTGAAACGGCCAAGGAGTCAGAGCGGGGAATTGTGGATATTGAAACCCTTGTGAATACCAACCAAAGTTTGATCTCCACCCTGGAAGAAGTCTCCAAGATTCAGGAAGAGGGGCGACAGAAACGGGCTCAGGCAGAAAGCGAACTAAAACGCATTGAAGGGGAGCTGAAGCAAAAGCTACTCGAGATGAGGAACTGAAAATAATCCATAAGAAACGTTAAGCAGGTAATTAAGAATGGAGGGCATGTCTGATGTATGGACATGCCCCTTTTTTCTGAGCAATGAAATTTGATATCGAGGCAGAAAACCGATGGGTTTGCCATTTAGCACTCATCAAATACGCGAAAAAATGCAGCCACATTTTCATGGCTTGCATGGTATGGAAGGGTGCAGCCGCTGCTCAAAATAAATCCCCCGTCAGAGCCGATGTCACTGAGCAGATCTTGACAGACACGGGTGATTTCCTCTGGTGTACCCAAAACAAAGCGTGAGGCGGGAACATCGCCAAGAAGACAGATTCTGCCGCCCAGCAGCTTCTTTGCAAGATAAATATCAGTGCTTCCGTCCAGCTCTAAAATAATTTTATTGGGAGGAAGGCTTTGGAAATAGGTGAGGTTTCT
>JAQSXD010000281.1 GCA_029266295.1 Bacillota bacterium
TCAAAAAATACGGGCACATATATCCGATATATGTGCCACGAACGCAGTATTGCAGAATCTTTATTGAACGATTTCTACTACCACTTTTTTATTTGCTTTAGTCGCTGCGGCTTTTACGACGGTACGAAGCGCTTTGGCGATTCTCCCTTGCTTGCCGATTACCTTACCCATATCATCCGGGGCAACCTTCAATTCGATAACAATTGCCTGTCTTCCTTCGACCTCTTTAACCTCTACCGCATCAGGATTATCAACAAGTGATTTTGCAATAGCTTCAACCAGTTCTACCATAAGTTTTCACCGCTTTCCTTATCCTATAATTCCTGATCTCTTGAAAAGACTTTTTACAGTATCGGTAGGTTGAGCTCCGTTTGAAATCCATTTCTTAGCCTTTTCGCTATCGATTTTAACATCAGCCGGATCAGTCAAAGGGTTATAGTAACCTATCTCCTCAATAAACTTTCCATCTCTTGGTGAACGGGAATCTGCTACTACTACTCTATAAAAAGGCTTCTTGTGTGCTCCCATTCTCTTCAGTCTAATTTTTACTGCCATATGTTCCACCTCCTTCTTTTTGTCTGTCATTTTCCGAATTGACTCCATGACAAACGATTTACAATATATATGTTAAACTCAGTCTATCTGAATTTAATCACCCTAGAATCCCTTAAACATACGGTTTCTTTTGAATTTTGGCGCATTGGAAAACTGTTTCATCATCTTCCGGGCTTCTTCATACCGTTTGATTAGATTATTGATCTTGCTGACCGGCTGGCCGCTTCCCGCCGCAATCCGCTTTCTTCTGCTGGCGTTGAGGACAGACGGATCTTTTCGCTCCGCTTTCGTCATGGACTGAATGATGGCTTCCATCTGAGAGAATTCTTTTTCTCCGCCTTCCAGATCGACTTCCTGCATGGCTTTGCCGTTCATACCCGGCAGCATATCCATGATCTTTGCGAGTCCACCCATCTTTCGGATTTGTCCCATCTGATCCAGAAAATCTTCCAGCGTGAACTCGTTTTTCTTCATCTTCTTTTCGAGTTCAGCGGCTTTCTCATCGTCATAATTTTCCTGAGCCTTCTCAATCAGGCTCATCATATCGCCCATTCCCAGAATTCTCGATGCCATACGCTCCGGATGGAATGGTTCCAGTGCATCGAACTTTTCACCCATACCAATGAATTTGATCGGTTTGCCTGTAACGGTCTTTGCAGACAGGGCAGCACCACCTCGGGTATCACCGTCCAGCTTTGTCATGATGATCCCGTCAATACCCAGTCTTTCATTAAAGCCGGTTGCAGCATTTACCGCATCCTGACCGGTCATAGCATCTACCACAAGAAGAATCTCGTGGGGCTTGGTTCTTTGCTTGATCCTGACAAGCTCATCCATCAGCTCATCGTCGATATGAAGCCTGCCCGATGTATCCAGGATCAGCACGTCATGGCCTTTGTATTCCGCTTCCTTCATGGCTTTTTCTGCGATGACCTCGGGCTCTTTGCAGTCTCTCATCGTGAACACGGGAACGCCTACGGTCTTTCCTACGATCTCCAACTGGTCGATGGCTGCCGGTCTGTATACGTCACACGCTGCCAGCATGGGTCTCTTTCCATTTTTCTTCAGATAGTTTGCAAGTTTTCCGCAGGTTGTGGTTTTACCGGTACCCTGAAGACCAGCCATTAAAATGACGGTAAATCCTCTTGGAGAATATGTCAGTTTGCTGTTTGTCCCTCCCATAAGGGAAACCAGCTCGTCATTTACGATTTTAATTACCTGCTGTGCAGGAGTCAGACTGGCCAGTACATCCTGACCCAGAGCTTTTTCCTTGACGCTGTCTACGAACTGTTTGACAACCTTAAAGTTGACATCAGCTTCCAGCAGTGCCAGTTTAACCTCTCTCATTGCTTCATTAATATCCGCTTCTGAGAGAATTCCTTTGCCCTTTAGTTTTTTAAAGACCCCCTGCAGTTTTTCCGATAGTCCTTCAAATGCCATATGCGGCTCTCCTTATAACATTCTGCAATCTGCTTATTCATTAATCCGGTCGATAATGGACTTAATGTCCATCAATTTTGACCGAAGCCCTTCATTTCCGTCGTTTTCTTTTATCAGCTCTTCGAGTTGCGAGTCAATGGCTGTTATCGCATCTTCTGTATCCATGAATTTTTTCACCAGACCCAGTTTATTTTCATATTCATGCAACGCTTTTTCAGCCTTTTTTACCGCGTCATGAACCCCTTGCCTGCTGATGCTGAACTCTTCGGCAATCTCCGACAGTGAATAATTATCTTCATGGTAAAGTTTCAGTATTTCCTGCTGCTTTGCAGTGAGCAACTGACCATAAAAATCATATAGCATACTAATTTCTATCATCTTATCAAACATCTGCAATCAGCCTTATCATCTTATTTGGCAAGTGTTTTTACTTGACACCATGTAAATTTAACACAAATTCGAAGAACTGTCAAGCAATAATACTTGGCACAACTAAATAATTTATTGTTAACTGGCCGATTATTTTCTATTAACTGATACATAAATTTTTTCTGCAGAAGGTTTCGCTTTGAACCTGTTCCCTTTTGTCAAATCATTTTCTATATGTTATACTTTTGGTTAGTTAATGTTAACTTACAAAATCAAAAAATCAAGAAGGCAGTGAAAAACCTTCTTGATTTTTTTGTGTTTTCTTATAGTCAACTGTACGCTGTATCAGTTCTTCTACTTCAGCAATTCACATTCATAACTGATGGGAAAATGCTGATCCTTCTCGATGACTTCCATCAGTGCGGATACATCGCCATTCTTTAAATCAGGAATTTGCACTCCCCCCAGGACGCTTCTCCAAAAAGAATTATCCTGGTAGACAACGTCGATCACTTCACCACTGAGATCGTATGATTCTTTCATATCGTTCACAGCATCTTTGAAGGTTCCAATATCGTCCACAAGTCCCAGATCCAAAGCTTGTTTTGCCGTATAGACTCTGCCGTCTGCTAAAGCTTTCACATCTGGAAGGCTAAGTTTTCTTTCGTCTGCCACAATTCCTGTAAATTGGTCATATGCATCATCAACCAGAGACTGAAAAATCTCCTTTTGTTCGGCTGTCATGGGCTCTACAGAGCTTCCCATGGCTTTATTCCGTCCTGCTGTAATGGTTTCCGTCTTAATCCCGTAACGGTCAAGCAATCCCGAAATGTCATAAAGCGTTCCGATAGTAACGCCAATGGACCCGGTCCAGGTATTCCTATTTGCAAAGATTTTATCTGCCGCTGCTGAAATATAGTATCCTCCTGAAGCGGCCATGGAGCCCATTGCCGAATAGACCGGACGGCCTGTCTTTTCCTTATACTCCTTTAACTTGAGATAGAGTTCATCGCTTTCATAAACACCGCCGCCGGGAGAATCCACAAACAGGATCAAACCCTGATTGTTTTGATCCGCTATCATTTCGTCGATCTTATTCAAAGTCCAGTTGTGCTGATACCCAATTGGCAATCCAAAGGTATCCGCCTGCCCTGACATAATTGATCCCTCTACATAAAGCGTTGCAATATATGGTCCATTTGCTGCAATATCTTTTTCTTGTTCGAACATGGTGTTTTTTATACCATTCCCAATCAACGCCAGTAATACGATACCGCCTATGATGCAGCCGAAAACGATCAGGCTTTTCGTAAGCCGTCTTTTCCTGGGTTTCTTCTCCTGATTCATTGATTCAATGTCATATTCTCTGATTTCTGTCATTTCTAATCCCCTTTCAATTGATCTCATTCCATTTTCCACTTTTTTTTCATCAATGTCAATGTGAAAGGCAAAAACTGTTGACAGCGTATTGCACCATGTAGTACACTATGCGCATCAGGTGTATTATTGCATTTAATACACCTGATGCAAAATAGGATAGGATCGATTCAATTAACTAACTAAAGGAAGCGCTGTTTTAGGAGTGTGCACAGATGGTCGCACGGTATGAATCAGCATTTCCTGAATAGAAAAGGAGGGTTAGAATCATGTTTCAGCTTGATTTGAAAAGCAGAAAATCAATCTATGAGCAGATTGTTGATAATATTAAAGAGCTCATCATTACAGGCATATTGAAACCGGAAGATAAAATTCCATCGGTACGGGAGCTTTCAAAAACCCTCACGGTTAATCCCAATACCATACAAAAGGCATACAGAGAACTGGAGTATCAAGGATTTTTGTACACCGTCTCAGGCCTGGGTACCTTTGTTTCTTCTCCATCGGACTTACCGGTGGATGAGAAAAAAATCAGCGAAGCGAGAGAGCACCTGAAGGGTTGCATCAGAGAACTGTTTTATCTTGGCTGTACTATAGAAAGAATCAGATCCATCTTGAATGAACTGCTGGAGGAAAGGAGTAATTGGAATGATAAAGGTAAGTAATCTTGATAAATCCTTTGACGGCTTTCGGGCACTTTCCGATTTGAATCTCAATGTCAGGAAGGGTTCCATTTATGGACTGGTAGGAACCAACGGAGCCGGAAAGACCACCCTAATCAAGCACGTAACTGGCGTTTTGAAACAAGACCAGGGAGAAATACTCATCGAAGGAGAACCGGTTTACGAAAACATCACGGTAAAAGAACGAATGGGTTTTATACCCGACGATCTATACTTCTTCTCATCCTATAATTTAAAGGAGTCTGCCAAGTTCTACCGCTCTATTTATCCCAATTGGAGCAAGGAACGCTACACCCACATGGTGAAGCAGTTTGAACTTAACGAAAGGCGAAAGCTATCCAAATTTTCCAAAGGAATGCAAAAGCAGGCAGCTTTCATCCTTACTATGTCATCCATGCCTGACTATCTGATTCTTGACGAACCCATCGACGGTTTGGATCCAATCATCAGAAAACTGGTATGGAAGTACATCATCGAGGACGTGGCAGAAAGAGAAATGACGGTTCTGGTTTCCTCCCATAATCTGCGAGAGCTGGAAGGAATCTGTGACTCGATCGGCATTCTCTCCAAGGGGAAGATGATGATCGAACGAGATCTAGATGAATTAAAATCAGATATTCATAAAATTCAGGTGGCCTTTAAAGAAAGCAGTGATGATCCATACAAGGGTTTAAATGTCCTTCACAAAGAATCCAGAGGGACCGTAGACCTTTTGATCATTCGAAACAGAAAAGAAATGGTTGAAAGCGTAATCAACGAGAGCCATCCGGTGATCTTCGATATGCTTCCCCTATCCCTTGAGGAAATTTTTATCTATGAGTTAGGAGGTGGCGACAATGAAATTGAAGGCATCATATTTTAGTATCTCAAAGCCGCTCATCTTGGAAAATTTGCGGCGCTTTTGGGCGCTTCCTGCCCTGGCATTCCTGGTTTATTTTCTGTCAGGTGTTTTTCCTGTTCTGATGTCTTACAACCGCCTGAATAATATGGCAAGTTATATCGATATGTCACTGAAAAATCAGCAGCCCTTTTACATGTTTGCCCACTTGATCTTTCCCATCGTAGCGGCTGTTGTAATTTTCCGATATTTACAGGGGATCA
>JAQSXD010000006.1 GCA_029266295.1 Bacillota bacterium
AAAAAACAGACCTCTTTCCCGAAACAATCCAGCGGATTGATTCTCATTACGGAAAGAAGTCTGCTAATTAACTTGGATTTATCAATCGGAGCAAAGCTAAAATTTATAGCTCCGACTTCAACATTCCAATGGATGTAAAGAAAACGATGATCAACAGGATCGGGCTGATATACTTCACAGAGTAGTACCAGATATTTTTCAATCCAAATTTAATTCTTCCATGATTTGTCACTTCATTCATGACAACTTTCTTGCTCCAAGTGAAGCCCAGGATTAAGGAGCCTGCCAAGCCGATGATCGGCAATGCGATATTGGAGGTCGCATAGTCATACAGATCGAAGAAGTTATAACCGAACACCTTGATCTCACTCCATGGTCCGAAGCTCAAAAGTGTAGGAATACCGATGATCATGATCAAAGTACCGACACCAACAGCGGCTTTCACTCTGCTGATATGATACTTTTCGATGACGTAGGACACCGGAACTTCCAGCAAGCTGATGGCGGATGGAAGTGCTGCAAAGATTAAGAGCAGATAGAACCCGATTGCAGCTGCGATACCAAACGGAAGGTGAGCGAATACGTTGGGCAGTGTAATAAATACAAGTCCGGGGCCTGATGACGGAGCCAACCCGAAGGCAAATACCGCCGGGAAGATAGCAAAGCCTGCCAAAACGGACACCAACGTATCAAAAATAATGGTGATGGTCGCTGCTTTTGGCATATCTTCATCCTTTTTCAGGTAACTTGCATAGGTAACCATAATACCCATTCCAAGGCTCATGGTAAAGAAAACCTGACCAACGGCATCTACAAAGGTTCCGCTATCCACCTTTGAAAAGTCGGGCGTAAGATACCACTTGATTCCTTCCATTCCGCCGGGCAGAGTGGATCCAAGGATCGAGAGGACAACCATGATAATGAAGAGCGCCGGCATTAATATGGAGCAAACCTTCTCAATTCCCTGTGAAATTCCCTTACAAACAACCAGGATTGTCAATACGCCGAAAAGCAGGAAAAAGAAGCCTGACAGAAGCATATCGCTGGAAGATGCAGCAAACATGTCTGCATAGCCTTCCGGTGAAAGTCCCGTCAGCTTACCTGTTAAAGTAAGATATAAGTACATAATGGCCCAGCCACCCACAACGCAATAAAATGATAGAATAATAGAAGGGGCAAGCATTGAAAAAACACCGACGATCTTATATTTTTTTGAATAGTGCGCATACGCGTCAACTGCATTCTTGCCGCTGTTTCTTCCGATAACAAATTCGGCAACCATGACCGGTATGCCAATAATTACAAGTGCGAGCATATAAATAATCATGTAAGCACCGCCGCCGTTTTCTCCGACAACGTACGGAAACCTCCATATGCTTCCTAGTCCGACAGCCGAGCCTGCTGCCGCCATGATAAATCCCAGCCTGGATTTAAACTGATCTCTGGGCTGTCCAATTTTATCAGTATGTTTCATTTTGTTTTTTCCTCCCTAGATTAAATACCGTGTCTCATTTTAGTTTATGCTTCGGTCAATGAAAACAATCACCCTCTTTTTCCGTCGGATTCACCGCAAAAAATAAAATATGAAACCAAATCTGGTTTCATATTTTGAAAACCCATGAAAGAGTATACCAAATAAGTGGGAAAAGTGAAAGAACATTTTTTATACTTCACTCAGGGTGCCTCTGGACCCCCATGTGTCAAGTGCGATCATGGACATGTATACTTGATGCTGTTCCAATCCGAGTTTTTCGTGGAAGAGTTCATACAGCTTTTCAATATAAGCCCTCTGAATTTCCAGTGCAACGGGCTTTCTGAAGTGGGTCTGGAAGTAAGCGCACTCCGCCGGTTCCCCCGCCCGGTAAATCTCGCATTCTGCGTCAATTCTAACCATGGTTCTCTCGTAAGGCTTTCCCGGCATGGTTGCAACCAGTTTTGCAATTTCATCTGCCAGAATTGCCTTTTCCCTGGATTCTATTTTTTTTGTTGTGCTTAAATGTACAAACGGCATTTTATCACATCCTTTCTTTTTCTCCTGTACCTCCACGATATATGGGAGGATTCGGATGAAATACAGTGTCAGCCCTTGCAGTCTCAGCCCTTCACTCCAGAGGATTCTGAGACATCCTGCAAGAACGAGGTTCCTGCGGGATAGTTCTCAATCTGAAACTTCTCCGCAATGGTGGCCGCCACATCTGCAAAGGTTTCTCTGATATGAAGATTTACACCCTTTTGCAGCTTGGGACCGTAGACCAGAAGCGGGATATATTCCCGTGTGTGGTCGGTTCCCTTGGTCGTGGGATCGCATCCGTGATCCGCTGTCAGAATCAAAATATCATCCTCTTTCAGCAGACCCATGATTTCCGGAAGCCTTGCATCAAAATATTCCAACGCATCGGCATAGCCCCGGGGATCATTCCTGTGGCCGTACAGCATATCAAAATCAACCAGATTTACAAAGAGCAGACCGTCAAACTCCGTTTTCAGATACTTGATGGTTGCTTCAATTCCCTGCTGATTGTTCCTTGTATGGTCGACCTTCGTAATCCCGATATGATTAAAGATATCTTCAAGCTTCCCTACCGCAATTACTTCCCGGCCAGTGCTCTTGAGATCTTCCATCACGGTTCTTCCAGGCGGATCGATGGAAAAATCTTTACGATTCTCTGTCCTTGTAAAACCAGTCTCAGGATTCCCGATAAACGGTCTGCATATGATTCTTGAAACCGTATCCTCCCCCATCAGAAGCTCTCTGGCAATTTTGCAGATCTCGTACTGACGTTCCAGCGGAATCACCTCTTCGTGCATGGCAATCTGCATCAGACTGTCAGCGGAAGTATAGATGATGGGATATCCTGTTTCCATATGTTCTTTGCCAAGATCCTGAATGACCTTCGTACCTGACACCAGATAATTTCCGATGACTTTTGTGCCGATTCGCCGTTCCAGTTCATCGGTAATTCTCTTTGGAAAGCCTTCCATAAAGATCTTGTAAGGCTTATCCATGATCAGTCCCATCAGCTCAAAGTGCCCCGTAGTAGTATCCTTTGCCGGTGATTTCTCCAGGGATTTGCCGTAGGAACCAATCAGTTCCTCTTCTTTTTCCCCGTCGAGCTCCAACCCGTCAATATTGTATAACCCCAGCTTTTTCATGTTGGGTATTTTTAATTCGCCAACGAATTCTTTAATATGCTTCAGTGTGAAGACGCCTTCATCCCCATATAAATGCGCATCGGGCAATTCACCTACTCCGAAGCTGTCCAAAACAATCACTGTAACTCTAGCCATCTTGATTCCTCCAAATCAATCACATGGATGCTGTTCTTTCACCGCAGCCCTGTTCGTTTCACAGCGGCCCTAGAAAGCGCTATTTTTTTCTTTCTTTCCTTCTCTTTGTGTTTACCGAACTGATGATCAAAACGATGATTGCCAGTACATACGGAAACATTTTTAGAATCGATGAGGGTACGCCGATTCCGGCAAGCTCAAGCTGTACACCAATCGCTTCTGCCCAGCCGAACAGCAGGGTGACAAGCCAAACCAAGATCGCGTTGGTATTTCCAAAGATGACAGCGGTATAGGCTGTAAATCCTCTGCCTTGTACCATGTTCATCGAAAACTCAGACAAAATGACAGAAGACAGATAGGCTCCCGCCAAACCGGAAAACAAACCCGAGAGCAGGATGACACTCCATTGCACCTTCTTCACGGAAATTCCCGCTGATCGGGCTGCCCCTTCCGACTCTCCCAGACTGACTACATTCATCCCGTAGACGGTCTTTTTGATCACGAAGTGAAGTGCAATTGCCATGAAGATCGCCAGGGGAACGATGAAGCTTTGATTATGTAATACAGAACCGATGAAAGGAATGTTTTCCAGAAAGTCCAGTTCCATGTTGGGTATTTTTTGAATATTGGCAGGCCGGATCATTCCCTGGGCTCCCAGCATCGCCTGCAATAGAAAGGTCGTAAGACCCACGCTCAGCAGATTCATAGCAATACTTGCCACAACATGATTCGCTTGGAATTTGATCACCACAAGCCCAAAGAGTCCGCTGTAGATCATGGTGCCCAGCATCGCTGCAAGCAGAGCGATGAGAACACTTCCGTCGGACTTGGTGATGTAGGCGATGCTGATAAAGCTTCCCATCAGCATGAACCCCTCAATAGCAAGATTGGTAATACCGGCCTTCTCACACAGAATACAGCCAAGGGCAGCCAGCAGGAGGGGGGTTGCGATTCGTACTGCCGAAGAGATAACACTGGCATTAAACAGCAGATCCAGATCCATCTTTTTTCATCCTCCTTCTCAGCTTAATTTTTCTGACCACGATGTTGGAGCTCACGGTTATAATAATGATGGCCATGGTGATCTGTGTAATGACCTGAGGAACCTCCGTCAAGCGCTCCATATTGCTCCCTCCGTTTTTCAATATCCCGAAGAATAACGAGGTAAAGATCACACCAAAGGGATTGTTGTTTGCAAGGAGGGATACGACAATTCCGTCAAAACCAAAGGACGGATTAAATCCGGCCAGCAGCCTGTGCTGAACTGCAGATACTTCAATGACTCCGATAAGGCCCGCTACGGCACCGCTTAATGCCATAGTCTTCAGAATCACCCGATTTGCATTCATACCGCCGTATCTAGCAAAATTCGGGTTGGTTCCCACAAGCTTGATTTCATAGCCAAGGGTTGTTTTATAGAAGATAAACGCCGTAATCAATGTGATTGCAATTGCAATATAAATTCCTACATTCGCGCTGGACGGTGCAAAGTAAGCAAGCCTGGGGAGCCACATACTCTCAGGAAACATCTTGCTGGCATTCATCTGAATTGCAGCGTCCGCATCACGCAAGGCATCCGCTGCGATATACTCTGTAAATAGCTTTGCGACAAAGTTCAGCAGCAAGGTCGATACGATCATATCCGTATTGAAATACACCTTCATTGCCGCAGCGATGAGGGCAAACAATGCCCCGCCCACCATGGCTGCAAGAAACGCTGCAAGGAGTCCCCATTTTCCCAGCTCTTCGGGGAGTGCCAGCATCACCGTAGAAGCCGCGATGGCCCCCATATAAATCTGGCCATCCACCCCGAGATTAAAAACAGCCGCCTTAAAGGGGATGCACACCGCTACCCCTGCAAGCATCAACGGCGCCGCCCACCTGACGCTCCCTGCAATGTCTTTTGTAATGGCCCTGTTCAGGCCTATCAGCACCGCGTCAGGGCTGAACCCTGATGCCGCCAGGAAAATCATAACGATGAGCACTGCCACCAGGGTCATTGCTACTTGTTTTCCGACCAATTTCAGCGAGTCCATGACCCGCTTGTTCTGCCATATGGCTTCTTTGATCTTCATCAGGTCTTTCTTCTTTATGGGTTCTTTCTTATTTAAAGATCCTTTATCCACTATGGGCCACCTGCCTTTTCGCACCTAACATATACGCTCCGATCTCATATTCGTCCGCCTCACCCCGATGGAATTCCGCAACAATTTCCCCTTCATACATCACAAGGATGCGATCGGAAAGTGCCATAATCTCATCCAGCTCTGCGGAGATCAATAGGATTCCCTTTCCGGAATCCCTAAGTTCGGCAAGCTTTCCGTGTATATACTCAATGGCACCAATGTCCACTCCCCGGGTGGGCTGTGCCGCAATCATCAGACTGGGTTCTGTATCGAATTCTCTGGCAAAGACAACCTTTTGCATGTTCCCCCCTGATAAGGTCTTCAATTCATAGGAGGGGTCCGGTGTTTTGACCAGAAACTTGTCGCACAGCAACTTGGAGTGTTGTTTAATATGCCTGTGATTAAAGATGCCGTGCCTGGAAAATGGAGTTAAAAAGTATTTGTTCAGCAGTAAATTCTCACTGATGCTGCATACTGTGGAGGTACCAGTTTTCAAACGGTCTTCCGGAATGTGGCTGAGCCCGTTCAGTCTCCTCTGCCTTATGGATAGTTTGCTGATATCTTTTTCGCAGAGGGTAATGCCCCCTCGGTCTGCTGCGATTAAACCGGCAATCACCTCGATCAGATCACTCTGACCATTTCCTTCTACTCCTGCAACACCAACAATTTCACCTCGCTTGACCTTCAAATTTATTTCTTTGACAGGCATTCTTCCGCCTCTTGGTGCCGTGCTGACCCCGCTAAGTTCAAGCAGTGTTTCTCCCGGGCAATACGCTCCGAAGGGAATATCAAAATTCACTTCCCGGCCAACGATAAGCTCGGACAGCTTCCTGACATTCATATCCTTCGTCTCACCAAAGCCTGTCACCACACCCTTTCTCATGACCGTTACCCGGTCTGTAGCTGCAAGCACCTCTTTCAGCTTATGGGTGATAAAGACGATGGTACAGCCCTGCTCTTTCAGCTTCCGCATGGTCTCGATCAATGCGTCGGTTTCCGCAGGGGTAAGAACTGCCGTCGGCTCATCGAGAATCAAAATTCTGACCTCCCTGTATAGAGCTTTGATAATCTCCACCTTTTGCTTTTCTCCAACGGAAATCTGAGAAACCACCGCATCCAGATTCACCTGCATGCAGTATTTTTCCATAATTTTTTCGATTTGTATCCTGGCCTTTTTTTCATCAATCACCGGACCTTTGCGGGGCGCACTTCCCAGAATAATATTTCGTAGCACTGTCTGATTCGGCATCAGCATAAAATGCTGATGAATCATCCCGATGCCCAGCCGGATTGCATCATTGGGGGAGGCAATGAACTGCTCCTTGCCGAAAATGCGTACGATTCCTTCATCCGCCTGGGTAAGACCGTAGAGAATGTTCATGATCGTTGATTTACCGGCGCCATTCTCCCCGATTAAGCCATGAATTTCCCCTTCACCCACCAATATGGTTACTTGGTCGTTTGCAATGACACCGGGAAATCTTTTTGTGATATTCTGTAGTTCAATAGCGTAAGCCATGGGCTCTTACCTCCTGAATTTTCCTTCCTCATCCCACTCCTTCATGATCTTCAGTGCTTCTGAAGCAGCCTTGCAAGCCTTTTCTTCTCCGTCGTTATAACCGAAGCTGTTCTTTTTACGATTTGCAACCACTGCCAATATAGCGCCCATGCGAATCCCGTGAAGATACGCCACGACAAATTGTCCGCCGGTATCCATTTCCAGAACTTTCACGCCCTGCTGCTCTGCATCGGACAAGATATGATTTGCCCATGAGGGCCAATAGGAATCAGGGTTATCATTCAGAGGTCTGCCCTGTCCCATATAAAAAGATCCTGCTGTATATTCCAGTGCGAGGCCGTATTTATATCCAAGGCGCTCGCAGGCTTCCGCCAATGCCATGGTGACAATGGGGTCGCCGAAGGAAGGAAATTCAGGATCGATATAACACTCTGAGGTCCCGTCTTTGCGAATCACCGCATAGGGAATCAGTAGATCTCCGCTGTCATATTCAAGGTCCAGACAGCCAGTTGTACCAACGCGGATGCAGGTATGTACACCAGCTTTTTTCAGCTCATTAAAGCAGATTTCAGCGCTGAGTGCGCCGATTCCGGTTGATGTGGCACCTTGTTCCATCCCTTCGTAAACACCGCGTTTGGAAAGATAGTGCCGGTTATGTGCAATATCTACCACATTCTCCCAGTTTGCTGCAATCTTTGCAATTCGCTCCGGGGAACCGGGAACAATGACATACCCAGGCATGTCGCCTTTTGATAAATGAAGATAATAGGATTTTCCGTCTTTGGTTTTGGGATCAAGCACTTGATTTAGTTCTCTCATGATCTATACCTCTCTCAGTATCAGGTTTACCTGTTTTCATCTTGCTCTTTCAGAATTCTCAGCGCTCTGCTGGCCGCGCGGCATGCCTTCTCCTGGCCTCCGTCATCCAGCCATTCATTGGTTACCCGGTTAGCAGTTACCCCTAAAATGGCGCCCATTCGCAGACCGTGTAAGTAACCCATGACCAAAGTGCCTGCTGTTTCCATATCGATGGCAGAAACCTTGCTGTTCTGCAGCCGGCTTACTACCGTTTCTGCCTCCGGCGGCCAGAAGCTGTCTTCATCACCGTCGATTGGTCTGCCTTGACCGATATAGTATGAGCTGATGGAGCAAACCACACCAAGGGTATAGGAATACCCCAGTTCATTACATGCCTGCATCAGTGCTTTTGTTACCTGGGGTGCAGCAAAAGCCGGAAATTCGGGCTGTACATAGTGCGTAACCGCACCGCCTTTCCTCATGCAGGCGACGGGAATAATGAGATCCCCCACCTTAAGATCTGACCGGATGCTCTCTGCACTGCCTACTTTGATTGCAGTATGAACATCGATCTTAGCAAGCTCATTCACACAGATTTCTGCCGGCTGACAACCGATTCCTGTTGAAGTCATTGCAATATCCATGCCTTCATATTTTCCGGCTACGGTTTTGTATTCACGATTGTACGCGATTTCCTGCGCTCCATCCCAAATTGTTTCCACGATATCGGAAGCATTTTGATCACCTGGCAGCAATACATATTTAGAAATTTCACCCTTTGCCAGTCTGAGATGATACACTTTTTCTCCTACGGTTGGAGCCGTCGCTTTTGACATTTGATCCGCCATACAAATTTAACCTCCTGTTTTGATGAAAGATGCAGGGATGCCTGAAGCAAGATCCCTTTGTAAAAAGATCCAGACTTCAGGCAGCCCCGATACAGCTGAATTTATAAAGAGCTAATTCTATTCCAGTTGGGCACTTCCGGATCATAGGGAACTTCCAGATCACCGGACTTGATCTTCCCTTCGATGGCCATTCCTTCTTCAATTGCCTTTGCAAAGGCCTCTCCATACGTTTCATTTCTCTCTGCGAAGGCTTGATAGGTCGGCCAGTCAAGGAAATATCCATCATTCAGGATGTCTCTGATCCCCTGTGTTCCTCCCGGGAAGTTTCCTTCTGACAGATACTTCATCGCATCGTAAACAGCACTGCCATAGTTCATACCGATGGAACCGGCAAAGTTGTCACAGCTGTCAGTGAAGTCGCAGATAACGCTGAACATCATCACATCTTTTTTCGATTCATTCACTGCCTCAACAATACCGGAATCTGCAGATCCGCAGTCACCCTGAATAAAATCCACACCTTTGTTGATCATTGCCAGTGCAACTTCCTTCACCTTGGCAGTATCTTCGTAGCTTGCATAGGCAAATTCGACGGTCGCATTGGGGTTCGCATCATGAACACCACGCATGAATCCGTTTCCTTCAGAATTTGGAGAAGGCTCTTCTCCGCCAACGATGAGCCCCAACTTATTTGTCTTTGTTGCAAGCCCTGCCATATATCCGTCTACATACAGCGTCGTCTGTCCGACAAATTTTGTATCCCAGAGATTTGGAATTGTATTTCCTTCTTCATTGATACTCTGAAAGATTGCTGCAAACTTCGTATCAGGCGATTCCAGAGCCAGAGTCTTTGTGGCTTCCGACATGTAAGGGAAGGTTGTAATAACCAGGTCATATCCTTCCTGAACCATGGTGCGAATGTCCTCTTCAAAGCTTACGGGTTCCGATTCCATTTTCTTGAACTCAATACCGAAATCCTTCGCTGCCCGCTCACCGCCTGCTGCCATGTCATCCATGGGACCGTTATCTCCAAATTTTTGATTGCCGATGAGAACCACGCGTAAGGGATCATCGTTGGAAGTTTCATCCCCGCCCTTTGAGGAACTGCCGCATCCGGCAAATCCTGCACTTACCATGCACAATACCATTAGAGTAATCAGTAATTTTTTCATTCATTTATCCTCCTTAAAATGTGAATCATATGATTTGATGTTTCTTGTACTGATCTTTGGATTTCTTTTACGTTGCAGGTCAGAATCTTACGATTTCTTATTTTGAACTCGCCCTGGATCATCACATCGGTCACATCGGCACCCGTTGCACAAAATACCAGATTCGAGGTTACATTTTCCCATTCTCCAAAATGGATCGGCGTCATGTGAGGAGCCTCCGCATCCACAAGAATCATGTCCGCAAGCTTCCCTTCCTCAAGGGTACCGAGCTTGTGTTCAAGTCCTAAGACCCTGGCACCGCCAATGGTTGCCATGTCCAGAATTTCCCCTGGCGTAAAGGCGTTTGCACCATCCCGGATGTTATGAACGATGGCCATACATTTCATCTCCCGAAAGAGGTCATTGGAGTTGTTCCACATTGCACCGTCGGTTCCCAGCCCCACCGTAATTCCATGATCCAGCAGCCTGCGAATGGGAGCGGCGCCATCTGCTATCTTCTGCTCGCAGATGGGAGTATTCACGATCTTCACACCCGTCTCCGCCAGAACTCTGATATCCTCGTCATCGAAATAAATGCCGTGAGAACCGATGTAGCGTTCATTCAGGAGTTGATATTCATGAAGTACCTTAACAGGACTCATACCGAACCGGGATGCAGCACTTTCATATCGCCACCTTGTCTCAGCCAGATGGCTGGTGTAAAGCACACCGCTTTCCGCTAGAATCCGAGCGGTTTCTTTCAATCGATAATCCGTGAACTCTTCCTCCGGCAAGGTCCCTAGAATGGGAATGCAGTTATTTCCTTTGCAGGATGCATTGAATTCAGCAAGCATTTGATCCGTTAGAAAGGTGTCCGATTTCTGGAAGTCATACCGCACATCCTCTGCCGGTGCTCCCCGCATTCCCACCGTCCGAAACGCTTTTGGCGAACGTTCCCCAAGGCTCCAGAACATATTTTCAACGAGGGTGGTGGTACCACTCAGCATTGCTTCACAGTAAGTTTGCATTCTAGCATAATATCGTTCTTCATCTGTAATATCCGCATAGAACCAGCCGACCTCACCAAATGCCTCCATCTGTTCTTTCAGCGTCATACCGCCGCCGAAACCCTTGGCAAAGGCCATATCTCCATGACAATGGCCGTTGATCAGGCCCGGCATGATAATTCTGCCAGAGGCGTCAACAAACTCTTTTCCATCGTTCCGATCCAGAATCCGGTCAGAAACATGCACGATGATTCCATCGTTGATACCGATGCTCCCTACAAAAGGTTGATATCCGTTATGGGAAGACAGGATGATCCCGCCTGCGATTACAGTGTCAAACATAAGCCCCCACCTGTTTTCTTTCTATTCCTCTGCACTTTCCAGAATCGCGATGCTGGCGGACACGCCAAGACGGTCTGCACCGGCTTTAGAAACCGCCACAGCGTCTTCATACGACCTGATTCCGCCGGAAGCTTTTACCTTCATTTGATCTCCCACTACACTGCGCATCAATTCTACATCATGAGGTGTTGCGCCGCCGGTACCGAATCCCGTTGAAGTCTTTACAAAATCTGCCCCTGCCTTCATTGATAGTTCACAGGCAATCCGCTTCTGCTCATCGTTTAAATAGCAGGTTTCAATGATCACTTTGACCAAGGTTCCCTTAGCTGCATCCACCACAGCCTTAATATCGTGATAAACCGTTTCGGTCTCTCCCGCAAGCAGCGCACCGACATTGATTACCATGTCAATTTCTTCTGCACCCTTTGCGATGGCATCCTGGGTCTCAAAAGCCTTCACGTCAGAAGTATTCGCCCCAAGAGGAAAGCCTACCACTGTACAAACCTTAACATCGCTTCCTGCCAGCAGCTTCTTTACAAGGGGTACCTGAACCGGGTTCACACACACGGAAGCGGCATGGATTTCCAGTGCTTCCTCACAGATTTTTTTAACATCCTCTGAAGTGGCCACAGCCTTTAAAATTGTGTGATCCATCATTCTGGCCAGTTCTCTTTTTTTCACGTTTCCATCCTCCATTTTTTTCGATTTCGACATAATTCGACTTTTAAGTTACTATCATTAAATCATATTTTCTTTTGTAAGCAAATCCTTAATTTTAGCTTTTTCCGCTTCGCTGACTTCTTTCAGCGGAGCCTTCATTTTACCCAGTGGACTTCCGATCAATTCGGACACATATTTGTATGCTCCCATGAAGGGTCCCACCTTTAATGCCTGGCGAACGCGCAGTACTTTTCCCTGTAGTTCCTGTGCCTGGTCGTAATCCTTTCGTTCGATGGCATCAACCAGATCCAGAATCAACTTGGGGAATACGCAGGTAATCAGGGAGACAATTCCTTTTCCGCCTAACAGGCTGGTGGACAAAATTTGAGCATCACTTCCTGCCATTAATTCAAAGTGTCTTTCTTTTCCAATGAGAGCAATCAAGGTCTGCTGATGGATAATATCCTGGGTACTGTCCTTATATCCACGCAGATTCGGTATATTCAGAAACAGTTTCGCTAATATTTCGGGAGAAACTTTATTCCCTGTCTCCGGTGCATTGTATATGTAAACCGGAAGAGTTGTGGCAGAAGCAATTCCTGCAAAATAATCATAAAGGCCCTCTCCCGTATATTTGTAAATCAGCGGCGGCGTGATAAAGATTCCGTCAACTCCGCACTCCTCGTAGCGCCTCATACATTGAATGGCTAAATCGATGCTGTTATTGATCAGATTTCCAAATACAGGAATTCGGCCAGCGGAAACTTTCACCGCTCTGCGAACGACCTCAACCCGCTGATCCACATCGAGCATTAAGGATTCGCTGGCCAGTCCGTTGACAAATAATCCTGTGATTCCGTTATTGATCAGAAATTCATACTCTGCTTCCAGGAGCTCATAATCAACCTCGCCATTTTCTGTAAATGGCGTAATGATTTCTGAGGCTGCCCCATACAATAAATACTTTTCACTCATTTCAATTGTCCTTTCGCTACTCTTATCAGATACTCTCAGGGAAGCGTCAGCGCTTCCTCAGATCTTCTTGATCTTTTGAGCGTATTTTATAAGATTTATTTCATTCAGTCAATACAAAAGTGAATAGTTTTTCATTTTTGACGTATATTTTTTCAGTATTCCTCTTTTTTTATGGATTTTAAATTCAAAAGTGAAATTTTGTTCACTTTCGTTATGAAAAAAGCTTGGTTATTTTCCTCAAACAATTGACAAAGATTCAGTTTTTGTATATAGTCATTGTGTAAAATATTTACATAGCACTGAATAATGAAAGGAAATCTTTTAAAATATGAGCACAAACGACGATCTTTTATATGAAATCGCAAAGCTCTATTATCTTGACAACCTGAACCAATCAGACATATCAAAACAATTCGGCCTTTCCCGTGCGAAAGTCTCCAGACTCCTCGCGAAAGCCAGGGAGAGGAACATTGTAACGATCAGTTTGAACAGAAGAAACGAAGACGACATAGAACTTCTGACAGAAAAGATAAAAGAAGCTTTTGGACTAAAAAATGTTTTGGTGGTTCCCTCCCCATCCTTTGATGAGAGTGAAAATTTGAAAGCCTTGGCGGCCGCTGCTGCACCTTTTTTCACTTCCTTTATGAAAGATGGAGATAAAATCGGTGTTTCCTGGGGTTATACTCTTCTGGAAATCGCAAAAAATATACCCATATTAAAATTCCCCAATACCAGCATTGTACAGATTGCAGGAAACCTTGATAATGCAGACAATACAAACTATGCCTATGATATTCTCAAGCAATTCGGACAGCGGCTCGAGGTATCAGCTCAGATCACACTGCCGTGTCCTGTGATCGTGGAAAGCAGGATCATCGTGGATTTATTGTCCCACGATTCAAAGATCAGTTCTGTGCTGTCTCAAATCAACGAAATTGATATCGCCTTTATCAACATTGGACTGCTTAGTGACAACAATTGCCTGCATCATACTGGCTATATTACCACTGAGGATCTGGCAGTATTAAAAGCAAAGAATTCAGTGGGAGCTGTTTGCTCAAGGTTCATCGACATCGACGGAAATATCGTTGACTCCAGTTATGATGAGCGCACGATCAGCATTACGTTTCCCGTTCTGCAAAAGGCTCGCATCTCCTGTGTTGCGATCAGTTCAGAAGAGAAAGTCCTTCCATTGATCGGAGCAATCCGGGCAGGTACCATCAATACCCTGGCCATTGACACCCATACTGCGAAGACGTTGTTGCAGCACGCAAAGTAACGTGATCTGATTCGCCCTCGGTAGCTCAAGGCGTTGGTAGTAGCGGAAGGCGTTGGTTTTAGTTGAAGGCAACAGTAACAAGCAAGAAAACAGGCGAGGCAGCCGGGGAAAAACCCCCATTCTGCTTCGCCTGTTTTTTATAAGTTGCTTTCAGCTGCTCTCGGAATTCCCTGCTGTGAATCCGAAATTGCACAATATCCAGCCCTTAATCGTATATTACATTTTTTCCTTCCTCACTTAACTTTTTTAGAGCGGAAAGCATTTGATCTATTACTTCATCTGAATGTCTTTCCCACGAACCTAATTCGGCGACTATTTTCAAGGGAGATTTGGACCGATAGGAACGTGTTGGGTTTCCGGGAAATTTTTTATCTGTTAAATTCGGGTCATTTTCAAATTCGCCCAATGGTTCAATAATGTAAATTCTTTCTTTTGCGTTAGACCTCGCTAATTCAGCACCCCATTTAGCAGCCTCTAAGGTTCCAGTAAAATAAATATAGTTTGATTTTTTATCCTGATAATTTGATAAGTATTGTGGTTCTAATAATTCTCCAAGTTTTAGTTCTGCTTTTGTCCCATGAAAAAAAGGACCAATATCTAAAACATCTTCTTTGTCATACATACGACACACTCCTTTTAAATTTATAACTTTAGCATTTCCTTATCGTGCAAAATAAGTCTTAAGTTGAAAACCTACTTTTATGTCTGTCTAAATTAGATTACTGCATTATAGCACCTAAAAATCATAACTTATAGTCTGCTTTTTTGTTTTTATTTATGGTATAATTAAGATGAAAAAAGTATTAATACGGAGAAGCTAATCTCTAGAAAGAAAGCTCACCATGACTCTAAAAGAAATCATGGTGAGCTTTCTCGGATTAGAACATTATTCCAAATCTTCTCCGTTGGTTTCGATAACTTTCCGATACCAGTAAAATGACTTTTTTCTGGTTCGTTTCAGGGTTCCATTACCAGTATCGTCCTTATCCACATGGATCAGTCCGTATCGCTTTTTCATCTCACCGGTGCCGGAGCTGACCAGATCCATGGCGGACCATACGGTATAGCCCATAAGGTCAACTTGATCTTCAAGAGCCCGCCCCATCTCCAAAATGTGCTCTTTTAGATACGCAATCCGATAATCATCCTGAATCTCACCGCTGCCGTCAATTTCGTCCACAGCGCCCAGACCGTTTTCCACCACAAACATGGGAATTCCATATCTATCATAGATCTTATTCAAGGTATAACGGATACCCTTGGGGTCCACCTGCCAGCCCCATTCACTCGCCTTCAGATACGGATTCTTCACCCCGCCGAGCAGATTGCCCATGGTGGTCTCATGACCTTCTTCCGTAGTAACACAATTGCTCATATAATAGGAAAACGAGTAGAAATCCACACAGCCTTCTTTTAAAATCTGTTGGTCCTCCCGTTCAAACAAGATCTGCAAATCATGCTTTTGAAAATAATTGAATGCAAAATACGGATATGCCCCTCTGACCTGTACGTCAGCACAGAAATTATTGATGATCTGATCCAGCTCCTGCTGCAGGAGTAGATCTTCCGGCCTGCAAGTCAGCGGATACATGGTGATATGTGCAATCATGCAGCCGACTTTAAAATCGGGGTTGATCTCATGGGCTGCTTTCACCGCCCTTGCACTTGCCAGAAACACATGATGCAGCGCCTGAAAGCGCAGCTGCATGTCATCCAGAGGATTTGCAATCTCCTCTTCCTCCTGATTTATAATGCCGAGAACTTCCAGATTTCCCATTGGCATGGTCCCAAAGTTTATTTCATTGAAGGTCAGCCAATATTTCACTTTGTCCTTATACCGTTCCAATACCGTTTTGGCATACCGCTCGAAAAATGTGATGACCTCTCGATTGGCAAAGCCTCCGTACCGTTTCACCAGATTGTGGGGGATTTCAAAGTGGCTCAGTGTTACAAGGGGTTCCATGTGGTACCGTCGGCACTCGTCAAAGACGTTGTCATAGAACCGCAGGCCCTCTTCGCTTGGCGTTTCATCATCCCCATTTGGAAAAATCCGGCTCCATGCGATGGATAAGCGGAATACCTTGCATCCCATTTCAGCAAGCAGAGCGATATCCTGTTGATAATGATGATAAAAATCCACTGCCTCATGGCTAGGATATTTTTCATCCGCCAATATTTCAGAAGTAAATCTTCTATTTTTATGAAGCGAACCCGCCGTCAAATGATCGCAGATACTTTCTTTTTTTCCGCCAATATTCCAGGCGCCTTCACATTGGTTTGCAGCAACTGCCGCCCCCCATAAAAAACCGTTTGGAAACAAATGATCTTCCTCCATTCATCCGTTATAGCAATGCGATAAAATCTTCTCCGGCACGGATCGGCAAATTGGATTCATTGATTACAACAAGGTCCAGATAATCGTCCGAATTGGAAACCACAACCGGCGTATCCAACGAATAACCTTCCTTAAGAATCGCCTCCCGGTCAAAGGTAACCAGTAAATCTCCCTTTTTAACCTTGTCCCCTTGATTGACATGAGCCTTGAAGTGCTTTCCTTCCAGCTTTACCGTATCCATGCCAATATGAATTAATATTTCGCATCCCTTGTCAGACAGAAGTCCGATGGCATGTTTCGTTGGAAACAGACAAATAACAGTTCCATCAAAGGGCGCCACAACCTTCCCCTCGCTTGGCAGAATAGCTGCACCCTTGCCCAACGCACCCTGTGAAAAGGCTCCGTCTTTAATCTGATCCAGCGGTTTGACCAATCCGGTTACCGGAGAAACGATCATTTCCTTTTCATTGTTTTTGCAACTAACAGGTTCACATTGATTTTTTGCAAACTTGGCATCTTTATAAGTAAAAAATGCAACCACAAATCCCAGAACGAAGGTAATCGCAGTTAGAATCAGGCAGCGGACAAAGCTGACACCCGGCTGGCTTGGATCTAACAATGCGGGAATTTCAAAGATTCCCATTCCTGCCATGGTATGATATTTCAGTCCCAAGAGAGCGGTACCCGCTCCGGCAAGCGCACCTGTCAGGCAGGAGAGCACAAACATTTTCATGCGGGGCAATAAAATACCATAGATCGCCGGTTCGGTTACACCGAAGATCCCGGAAACCCACGCCGGTAAAGCGATTTGTTTTAAAGACTTATCCTTTGTCTTGAGCCAGATCGCAAAGATCATACCGGTGGTACTGAAGGATACAAAGGTGGTGAATGCCAGAATCGGATCAGGCGTACCGGAAATAATGTTTGTGATACATAAAACGACCAGCACAATATGAACGCCCAAAATAATCAGTACCTGCCATAGTCCTCCCACCAGGAGACCTGCAAATACCGGGCTTAATTGATAGACATATAAAACAGCCTGTGTGATTCCGTTTGAAAGCATGTTTGCAAGAGGCCCGATCACAACAAACCCAATGGGTACTGAAATGAGCAGAACGAGCATCGGTGTAATAAAGGTCTTGACCATATCAGGAATGACCTTGTTAAAGAAGGACTCCAGCGGCTTCGCTAGTGCCACAATTAAAATAACCGGCAGAAGTGTCGATGTATACGTGGCATTGATCACATGACCGAGCAGGCTGACATCCATACCATTAATCGTCGGATAGCATAAGGACGCGCCGATAACCAGACCGAGAAAGGGGTTCATATTCAGCTTCTTTGCGGTATTGTACCCGATGACAACCGGAAGGAAGAAGAATACAGAATCGCCGATGGCATTCAGCAAGGTGTAGATCCCATCTTCACCCGAATAAGCCCCAATGTAGGACAGCACCGAATTCAGTCCCTTCAGCATACCGCAAACGCAAAGCATTGCAATGGAAGGCATCATAATTCCGGTAACCAGATCTAGGGCTTTCTCTTTCAGACCCATCTTTTTCTCAGGGGCACAAGTCACTGATGAGGAAGCAAATTCTGCGCATTTGCAGACGTCGTCGTATACTTGCGGCACATGATTTCCTATGACCACCTGATACTGCCCGGAACTTCGCATGACCGTAATCACGCCGTCCATATTTTTCAGGACTTCATCTTTTGCCAGGCTCTCGTCTTTCAGATTAAAACGCAATCTGGTGACACAATGCACTAAGCTGATGATGTTTTCTTTGCCTCCGACATTTTCAATAATGTCATTGGCCAATGAATCGTACTTTCCCATTTTTTGTTCCTCCATTTTTCTTTTTATTTGAAATATGAAGGTATAGCCAACTCAATGTAACCATCCAGTCATAAAACGGACTTGTAAACGATTCGTTCTATATGAATCGTCAGATATAATTTTTCGTCATTTGAGATATCATAGTTAAATTTTGATTTCAAAAAGGCGCTGATTTTTTCTGCACATTCATATGAATTCACATATTTTAATTTGACTGTGTTCAGCAAATCGTCTTGATGATCGTCCAGATACGTCTTACCTTCTAATATCCTTTGCGCGAAAAATTTCAGGTGTGTGATAAAGCGATAATGATTTACAGAATCCTCCTGGAAGGAAATATGAAAGTTATATTGTATGATATTGGAGATATCTGTTATAATTTCAGAAATTTTATGCATATCCTCGACATGCTGACTCTGCGAAGACTCAACAATATGGATCGCGATAAATCCTGCTTCATCATCAGGCAAGCGTATTGAGAACCTTTTTTCAACCATATCGAGAACCTTTAACCCGATATTGAATTCCTTTTTATAATATCGCTTAATTTCCCAGAGAATTGCGTTCCGCACAAAGATCCCTTCGCTAGCGTTTTTGATTGCACCATAAAGATGGTCAATCAAAGAAATATAAATGGTGTCGTTTAATTTCTGATCCAGCGCATTCGTGACATAGGTTATGATATCCTCGCCCAGCTCTATGAACTCTCCGGGGATATATGTCATCAGCTGCTGAAACTTGGTGTTGGCATCCGGGTCAGACAGTATGAAGACCTTATCAATCTTCTCTTGGTCAACTACTTCTCCGCATCTTTTTTTATATCCCAACCCGCAGCCCATAACGATTTTTTCGATTCCGTCATGATCTGTTATTACAACAGCGTTATTATTGAAGATTTTTTGAATGATCATTTCTACACCTCCTTTCATCAGTCTTATTGGTTCCAATCAGTATCCACAATAAGGCATTTGCATCCAGCCCTCGATTGAAACCGCAGCCTTTGAGCACAACCCCTGATAACAAAAAAACCTGCTTATGAATTATTCTATCCAAATAACTCACAAACAGGTATAGCTCGCTAATGCGATCACCATCCCTTAATTGATGGTTTTATTATAATTGATGAAATTTTCTTTTGCAATACAAATCTAAATTTTATTTTGTCAGCCGGTAAATGGCTTCCGCATAAATCGATCCCGCTTTGATCATCTGTGAAATCTGGACTTTTTCATCCTTCTGATGCTCCAGTTCAGGGTCGCCCGGAAACAACGCCCCGAAGGCCATACAATTGGGGATTGCCCTGGCAAAGGTTGCCCCTCCGATGACAGAAGGTTTGGTTTCCATATCACCACTAATCTCACGGTAGGTTTCCACCAGCGTCTTTACCACAGGATTGTCGGATTCCTGGTAGATTGACCGGATGTGATCGAAGACCTCCAGTGTAAACCCGCTTTCTCTAATCGCTGCTTCTAATCCCCCGCAAACCGCTTCCTGTGACGCAGTAACCGGATAACGAATATCAATGGTTACTCTTGCGCCGCTTGAGTCGAAAACCACTCCCCCAACATTGAAGGTCAGTGCTCCGGAAAGTTCATCCTCCATTTTGCAGCCAATTCTGCTCCCATCCAAATGAAAACCAATCTTATCATGATAGAAATTCACAAAGTGGTTTGCATCATTGTTTGCAAAATGGACCATTCCGAGTAAATCCATCGCCATGGAAATGGCGTTCTTTCCTCTTTCAGGAACAGCAGCATGCGCAGGTTCTCCTTTAACGGATACGGTTCGTCTACCGTCGTCAGAAATTATCTTAATTTCATATCCCTTTTGCTTTGCTTCCACATTGATTTTCTGGCAAAGTTCATCTAACTCAGTTTCCGTCCCTGTAATCACCATTTCTGCATGTCCTGCAACAACATTGGGGGCCGTTCCGCCCTCAACACGTTCCAGGACAAGCCGTTCTGTTCCGGTTAATGAGGTCCCTTCCGTACTTTCTTTTACAAGATCAAGCTGCAATAAACCTTTCTCACACTGTACCAGAGGAAAGTCGGCATCGGGGACGATACCAAAATCCGGCGCTTTTTCATGCTGCAGATAATATTTCATTCCGTCCCAGCTCGCTTCTTCATCCAGACCCAATATCAGCCGAACAGTCTTTTTCGGTTGGAATCCCAAATCTTTCAGCACCTTCATAGCGTAAAGCCCGGCCATGGTTGGGCCTTTGTCATCCTGAGCTCCGCGTCCGACAATCCAGTCATCGTCCTCTATCGTTCCTCCAAATGGATCGTAAGTCCATTCGTCTCCCTCCGGAACCACATCAATATGACCGACGACTGCCATGATTCCCTCTTCACTGCCTGGAAAATCAATATGTCCGCCGTAGTGATCGACGTTCTTCACTTCAAAACCCATTGATTTACCAAGATCAAGCATATAGGAAAATGCTCTTTGAACTTCTTTCCCGAAAGGATACACTCCGTCGGCTTCCGTTGCCACACTTGGAATCCGGATCAAGCCCTGCAAATCAGAAATAAAACGCTCCCGGTTTTTTTCAAACTCTTTTTTGATATCCATATCTTTCCCCTTAATTTCAGCTTTTCAATCTTGTTTGACAAAAGTCTGTGCAGTCCCTTTCCCCGAGCTTCCTGCGCAGTCCAACTTTATTCGTTTCCAAAATGGATCCTTTTATCCAAAAGTAGCCTGAAGCAGCAGCATGACAACGCCGAGAATGGTCAGCAGTCCTAGAAGCGGCATCAGGAAGCGTACATATTTTACATATGGTACCTTAACCATTTCACAGGTAATCAGTGCAAGACTGCAAGGCGATATTGCCGTTATGATCCCCAGCCCATAGATGTATGCAGAAATGACCAGTTCTCTGGGAAGTCCTACTGCATCAGCAAGAGGCGCCATGATTGGAATGGTCAGTACTGCAAGTGCAGAAGACGAATTGATAAAAAAGCCTAGGATCATGAAGATGAACATGAGAATCACAAGGAAGAAATAGGGATTCATATCACCCACACCGCTGATCAGTCCTTGCAGTATGGTGTCCTGAATTCTTCCGCTCTCCAGTAGAAGGTTAACGCTTCTGGAAAATCCGATGATCATGCCTACCCCTACAAGCGCAGAAGCTCCGGTGATGAATTCTTCAAAGAACACCTTCTCAGGCAATCCCAAAATAATGCCGATGATAACACCACCAACGATAAAGACCGCAGTCATCTCGCCAAACCACCATTCCAGATTGATTACACCGTAGATCATGACAGCGAAACATGCCAGAAAAACAATCAGCGCAATGGAGTATTTGGGTTTCAAAGGCTGTGCTTCCTGCTTTTGCTGGAATGCTGCCTCGATTTTGAAACGCTCATCATACACGATTGATTTGGTAGGATCCTTTCTTACTTTGTTTGCATAACGGATGATATAGGCAACGACGATGACGAGGGCTGCAACCAGACCTAGCATTCTCCAGTAGATGCCTGAAGTAAAATCCACCCCGGCGGTGTTGGACGCGATTACCGCAGAGAAAGGATTTACCGTTGAAAACATGCAGCCGATGGTAGAACCCATATAAATCGACGTAACACAGACAAGCGCGTCGTATTTTGCGGCCAGAAATACAGGAACAAGCACCGGATAAAGTGCCATTGTCTCTTCAGCCATACCAAAGGTAGTTCCACCCAAAGAAATCAGGAAGGTCATGGCTACGATGAGGATGTATTCTTTCCCCTGAGTTGCTCTGCTCAGGGCTCCGATTCCAGCGGTAAACGCACCGGAGTAATTTAAAATCCCCAGACAACCTCCTAAAATCAATACGAAGAACATAATGTCGATGGTTTCGTAGATCCCGTTGACGATGGACATGATCACATCCACGAAGTTCTGATGTTGCGGATCTACCTTTTCATAGCTTCCCGGAATGGCGATGGGCTTCCATATGGTTCCGTCCACCAGTTTGTTTAAATCCGTCTTGATTCCATACTGATCAAGTGTCTCCTGCGTTGCAGGCACTTCACTTTCATCCCCGCTTGGAGCTGTGATGGTAAATGCCGCAGTCTCATCATTGTAGATCAGCGTTGAATACGCTCCTGCCGGTATTATGTAGGTTAAAACGGCAGCAATCATTAATAAAATAAAAGTAATTAACCATGCCGAGGGAAAAGATAGCCCGCGTTTTTTCTTTTCTACCATTTCTTCTGTCATTTTTGCCTCCTTATAAATAATTATTTATAAAATCCTCATTGGGATTTTATATCATTGGTTTTGTTTGTAAGATGTGCAATCAGTATTCTACCACTTCCTTTCCGAATAAGCGATACCCTGCAAAAAAAATTTCAAATGGCAGACTCAGCACTGTAGACCAGTCTGCCGCTGAAGTAGGTTTTTTTTACCCTGATAAACTCAATTTCAGTGGGATTTATTTTAAATGGGTCGGCATTGACCTCAATAAAATCAGCTGCTTTACCCGGTTCCAGACTTCCGGTGAACTTCTCCTGAAATCCAGAATAAGCCCCATTGATTGTGAAAGCTCTTACCATATCACCTACAGAAACCCGCTCTTCTTTGTTCAGTAAATACGCGGGGTCATCCATATTCGTGATGTCCTTCACGCCAAACGCTGCAGCATTGTATAGGTTCCTGGTGACACCCGCTTCAATGGCATAAAAAGGATTGGGATCCGGTGTAACCGGATAGTCTGAGGAGGCACTTACAACGATCCCCTCTTGAAACAAGCTCTGCAGGGGGTATTCTCTCTCTGCGCGTTCTCCGAGCAGAGGCTTTTCAATTTGATGATATAAAGCAGGCGATTTCAAGTGCCAGTAGGTCTGCACGTTTGCAATGATCTTATGCTCCTTCATCCGCTTGATATCGGCAGGTGAAACCAACTGCAAATGCGTAAATACCGTTCTGTAGTCACCTTCCTGCAGCTGTTGTTTGGCTTGTTCCAAGGCATCTAATGCCTTGTTGGCAGCACCGTCGCCGATGGAATGGCAGTGAATTTGAAAACCAGCTTCCAGGCATTTTTGAAATGCATCCACAAGCTTTTTTTCTTCCCAGATAAATACTCCTTTGTAGTCGTCACCCTTACCAGAGGCTGGCCCGTATGGCTGAAGAAGACAGCCGTCCAGCCCCTCGATGGAACCGTCAAGGAAAAACTTCGCTGTCGTAAAGCGGATTTGCTCCGAATTGTGTTTGGAGCGTTCTTCTTTCATGATCTCAATCTGCTCATCTACGTCTCCGTTTGGGTCCATATCCCTGCCGCCCTGCACCCGCAGAAACAGTTCTCCTTTTTTGTCCAGAGCTTCAAACAACGGAAAATGCGTTGTCCTGGGGCGAACGGTACCCGGCGGTCTCAGGGAAAACACGGAAGTATATCCATAGGAGAGCATCCGGTCTTGGAACCATTTCGCAGCCAGATAATTCTGCTCTTCACTGAAATTCTGATAGGGCACGAGAGTTCTGGCCTCCCCTCTCACAATTCCCCATAGGGTTCCGTCCTTTGGGTTCAGTGGAATTTCACCCCCCAGAGGGCATGTTGTCTCTGGCGTAATTCCGTATGTTTGAAAGGCTGCGGAGTTCATCCAAAGATAATTGCCTCCGAAGTCTGCTATAATAATCGGTTTATCAGCGCAGATGCTGTCAAGATGCTCTTTTCTCGGACCTATGGTTATCTCCTCACCATCGAAATAACCCGAATTCATTCCGCGTCCGTAATAGATATCATCCTTCGGATGCTGTTTGACATGGTTCCGGATCAAGTCGAGCGTCTCTTCCTTTGAAAGCGCCTGATAGAGGTTTACGTTGAAAAGCATATCGTATGCAAGTCCCGGCGCATGGATATGGGTATCAAAAAACCCCGGTAATAGAACCCCTCCGTTTAAGTTTTCCAAAATGGTATGACCCTCTTGACAGTAATGATCGATCAAATCGCTTTCTTGTTCCGATAGCGCAAGAATCGTTCCGCCTTTGACTGCCATTGCTGAAAAAACACGGGAAGTTGGGTCCATCGTATAAATCGTACCGTTATAGAATATTTTGTCTGCTTTGATCCCCATAATATCTCCTTATGATTGTTGCTGATTTCGTGATTGCCTAGTTCTATTTTAATTAGCAAATTTTGTACCAAGTCATTGACTTGCGAATTAATTGACTGATTTTTTAAAGTCTGATATGATTTCCGTATCAATCTGGTCTATTTTCCATATAAAGAGGAAGGTAAATTGGCCTTTCGCCAAAACCGGCCGCTTTGTTATTGAGGTGATCCATGTTAAAAGAAGAAATTCCGTTTGGGATTCGCGTATCCAATATTGCGAAATCAATTCAGGAGAAACTCTCGGCAGAAGTTGATATGATTCGCATCCGGGAAGACCGGCACTATATTTATGAGATTCAGAGTGATTGGCTCAAATCACTGCTTTATGGATCTGCAAAATCAGAAGTGTTGATTGCCCAGATCTACTTCCAATTCACTCCCGAAGCTACGCCTCAGCTCGGGCCGGACGAACTGGGTGCAGGCGTATGCATTGAAAACGTAGGAAAATGGGAGATCTGCGAGCACAACATGTCATATATCCGAGACTTTATTCAGGAAAATTCTTTTTTGAAGTGGTGGTACTTTGAATCCATCCGCGTCAAGGAAGGTGGTTTTACCCGGGCTTATTTCGACCCTTATCTGCACAAAGAGGTGATCACCTACAGTGTTCCCGTTTACAGTGCACGGAAGGACACAAAAGACCTTCTCATGGGCGTTCTTGGAATCGATATCGATTACAGTGATTTTAAGCTGGAAATGAATCGAAAACTCGTTGAAACCATTAAAGGCGATATTGAGTCCGTCAAGAAGAATTTTGAACTCGTGGGCGAAAAAGAAGCTCTTGCAAATCAATTTATCAACGTTAACACCTTTGAAATCATCAGCAAGGAAAAAATCATCAATGAACTGGTGACAAAAAGTCCTGAAATGGAACGGGTTATGGCCCTCGCTATGAAGGCCGCCCAAAGTGATGCGAATGTTTTGCTGCAGGGAGAAACCGGTGTAGGAAAAGATTTCTGGGCGAACTTTATTCATTCCAGATCAAGCTTCTACCGCGGCAGGCTGGTCAACGTCAACTGCTGCGCTTTGCCGGAGAGTCTTGCGGAATCCGAATTTTTTGGATATGGCAAAGGAGCCTTCACAGGTGCCAAAGGAGATGGAAAAGCCGGATATTTCGAGGCGGCGAACGGCGGGACAATCCTTCTCAATGAAATCGGAGATCTTCCCATGCACATGCAGGCAAAACTTCTGAATGTCATCCAGGAAAAGGCGGTGATCCGCGTTGGGGAAACCGTTCCAAGAAAAATCAACTTCCGGCTGATTGCGGCTACAAACAAAGACTTAAGCAAACTTGTCTCGGAAGGGAAGTTCAGAGAAGACCTGTATTACCGTCTCAACGTGGTTCCCATTCATATCCCGCCGCTG
>JAQSXD010000007.1 GCA_029266295.1 Bacillota bacterium
CAATATTTTCCACAATTTCTTCTATGATATATAAAAATTTTCTGTAAAAGGGATAATAGGTAGAAATTACTCTATTTTATGATGAAATTTACAAAATAAGAAACCCTTTCCCTGCTTCTGCCGGAATTACTTCCACGGAAGAGGAAAAGGGTTTTTCGACGAATTGTTCAAACAGCCTAGGGTTCATTTCTTTTGCTTATTGTTCAAACAGCTTAGACTTCATTGCGTTCTTTTCTATTGGACGCGTAAGGAACAATGCCAGAATCCCTGTCAAAATGAGAATAATTCCACCCCATCGGCATACGCTGAGCATCCCCCAAAAGTCACTGAAAAAACCGCTTCCGTATTCCTCCATATAATACGCTTCGCCCCACTCACCTTCATAGAGATAGAGGAGGACAGAACCCACAAACGCTGCTATACCGCAGAGGATAAAATAGATGCTGATGTGGGTCAGATCACCGGCAGCAAGCTTGGTCTTGGGATTGACGGGATATTTGACTGGGTCGATCCGCTCCAATCCGCCATAACGCCATTTACAGATCAAATAGCCAAAGAGGCTGATGATCAGCATGAGAAATCCAGAGATAAAGTATTCCGTACCATTTACGTAAATGGCGATGATAGCAATCACCACAGGCAGGGCGGTGACAAAATTAAGGCCCGCATTCCCTCCAGGAATCACGTACAGCCCTTTTGCTCTTCGCTCCGAAACTGGATGGCTTTTCCTCAATCTTCGGGTCGCTATCGCAAGCGCGATATAAAGATACAGCATCAAAGGCGTGGTAGCCATTACAAGGGTTGTGAAGTCCCAGCGACACAGAATCACGGTGAATCCCGCCATAACGAGGATGCTTACTGCCGGGACTTTTCTTTTTTTGCTCAGTCTAACCATGAACCGTGGAAACAGGTGGTCATCCGCCATTACGAAAAACCCTCTGGATCCGGATGCAATATAAGCATTAAAAATAGAACACTGGGATAATATTGCTACAATCATGAAAGCGAATCCAAAGGCAGGTCCCATGTAGGTGATGAGTACGTCCATGTATCCAATTGCTGCATCCCCTCCTGTTGCCCAGCTTTCCCACTGACCCACCGATACAAGTCCTGCAAGAGTAGGCAGAAAATAGCTGAGTGCAATAATGGGCATTGCGATGCGCAGACCTTTTGGTATTACCTGCGGATCCTCAATCTCCCCTGCAACATTCGCCATCGTTTCATAACCACAATACATCCAGATCGCGATACAGATAGACCCGCCTAAAGCATCCACCAGCCCCGCTTCTTCGGGCATAAATGGCTCGATCGGGCTAAACTGCCAATTTGCCAGACCTACAACGGTGACTAACGCAAAGCCGGCAAGCACAGCAATGGACAGCAAGGTACTCACTTTGGAGACTTCGTGGATTCCCAGCAGATTGATGATGGTAAAGGTTGCGATCATCACAAGCTTTACACCAGTGTCAGCCATGTCGCTCATAGGAATGAATTTTTCCATGTAACCTGCAACAAGCACCACGTACATCGCCTGTTGCAGCCACGTTCCAATGGTTCCCCAGAAGCCCACCTGCCAGCCCCAAAATTCGCCCAGACCTTCTTTGGCCCAGACGTATGCACCTCCTTCTGAAGGAAGAAGTGATCCTAACTCGGACACAATCTCACTGATGGGATATGCCCAGAAGATTGGAAAGAGGATCAGCATCAGAAGCGTAAGCCCCGGTCCGCTGATGGAAACCATCTCCTCGATGCCGAAGGCGCCTGCCGCTACCAGACAGTAAATCATAAACACAATCCCGCTTGTTTTAATTTTGTGTCGTTTCAGTCCTGCCACACCATGAACATGGGTCTCGTTCATTATTCTTCTCCTTATCTTTCTTACTGCAGCCAGCCAAAGGGAAACCCGAGGAAACGCTGAATGAAGTCAACGCTGCCTCAGCTCTGAAGTTATGTAATCCCCTTTTGATTAAACCCTTGCTGTTCTTCCGTTTTTCAGAGCGTTTTTCGTTTCTTTTTGTGCTTTCGCAGCTTCCTTGTAAATCTGTGCCATTATTTTCTTATCGTTGACGGTTTTGTACTCGGAATCCATTTCAACAATACCGTACTCAAATCCCGCCTCATCCATAATCTGCAGATACGGTATGGGATCAAAATATTCCGGTGAAAAGACGCCTGCATCTTTCCAAATCTCCCTGCCAATCAGTTCAATGGCCACAGCCGCACCGAAACCGGTCTGGGCAACCACGACCTGCATCTCCCAATTCTTCATAGCAATTTGATTGTCAAAAGGCTGGTACATGAATACCTGTCTTGATTTGTCATCCTTCAGTCCTTTGCAGTGAATTCCTACGCACATCTTTCCTATCATCTCATCCCCCAGATCGATAGGCTGCGGAGCGCAGGCTGCCACCACGTCTCGGGGCACGACTTTTACACCATCCACATCTACGGCCTGCAGACTTCTCAGGCCCAGTGCATTAATCACCTTGAGGGCTTTCACAAGATTATCGTCCAACGCAATCTTAAACGTACATCTTCTGAGGCCATATTTCTGCAGATATCTCGGTATGGTAACCGTCTCTTCATGCTCGATCTTCACCAATGTGTTGAGTCCAACCCCCGCAGGCATTTGGAACTCTTCCTCCCCAGCGAAGGGCCGGTCTACGATGAAGCCGTAATCCTTGTTCCATTCCACATTTGGATTGATACACTCATCCAGAACAGTCCACACGTTAAATCCAAAGGATACGGTATCCTCGCTTGCTCCTGGAATTGTCAGGTTTCCTCCATCCTTCACATGAACCTCATAAAGCTCGTCAAAGAGATATTCCGCTGCAAATTTCGCAAATACATTGACAACACCGGGATCAATTCCCAGGCAAATGACTGCCATATTTCCCCGTTCTGCCCACGCCTCATGCCTGTCAAAATTGTATTTGGTCATCGGCTCTTTATAGCAGTTTTCAAGTCCGATTCCATATTGCGGCGGGTCAAAGGGCACGGACCAGGTTCCCATATTTGCATATTTGGCTCCTGCCCGGAATGACGCGTCAAAAATCTTATTTGTGACAAAGGGCGCTGCCGCATCCATAACAAAGTCACATTTGTGTTTTTTGATCAATGCGATCAGGTCGTCTTCACTGTGAGCATCAACAAACTCTGGGGTATACCGGTCACTGTGATTCAGATGACGGCAAACCTCTTTGGCTCTCTCCAGATTGTAGTCAGAAATAACTACATGCTCCAGCCAGTTCCGCTTTGGATCCCGTGTTTCCAGAATCCTCAAAATTGATTCTCCCACTGCTCCTGCTCCGACTAATAACATTCTCATCTTGTTTTCCTCCTTGCTTTTAGTGCCAGACAGCCCGCTTATTTTTTGCTGTCCGCCCGCATCGGCCGCAACACTTCTGTGCGCCTGGCCGACACTACTTATTCAGCAGTTGGAAACTAAATATTTCTATGACCGGTTCTAAGCAAAACCTTTCATTATTTCAATTTGTGGCTCTGCATCATACGACTCATAATTCCTCTGTCCTTTCGCCTGTTGGTTATAGCCTCGTTGGCGCCTCAATTCAATGAGATCTCTCCAAAGTATCGTCCCGCAACCTTCCTTTTGCCTGCCAGTTTCCAGTGAATGACTGCCACCACTCCCCTTTGCCGCTTCGGCCTTGCGCACCTAACCTCATTTGTGAAGCAAATGTCTGGTAGGTGCCATACGTTAATGCCCCGGCTTTAGCCGGTCTCTGGCATTTTTCCGTTCATTCGCAATGTCTAGGGTTGCTTTCTTCCGAAATATTTAGTTTGATGAAATCGCGCTGCAGCAACAAAAACAAAAAAAGACCTTCACAAAGCACGGCAGTGCTTCGTGTTGGTCTGTAGAAAGCTAATCTTAAAAGACTCTCATTCTATTACTGCAACATCATTTCATAGTTTGAGGCGATCGGCCTCTTCGAGATTCTGCACCTCACTCCTGATTTGCAAAAATCCATGGATTAATTTTATCATAATATTCACACAATCGTCAACACGATTCTGTCTATTCGCTTCAGACCGTCTACTACAATGGAAGTCACGCTCATAGGACAACCTGCCGCTTGGGTTGCACGAGCCTCCAGCATTTCAGAGATTTCCTGATAAAAAAGCTTCCGAAATTGTTCTGCTACAGCGATATTTCTTCTGCTTGCGCTCACGGTCTTCTCCATGGTCGTCCAAGCTTCTACAGCAATGAACTCTATTCTGTCTTCAAAGAGCAGCACCTTAACATCCTGAGGTCCTTTTCCCGAAGTATTTTTTAGTATCCCAAGAAATTCTCGTCTCAACGCATCCTCGATCACCCCTCTCTTCTCAAGGCTGATGCGCTCAAAAACACGGTTTCTGTTCTGCTTTCTTCTGATTTCCTCTGCAATAACGGAAAGCTTCCGCTCCAGATCCTCAGTATCGATGGGCTTGATGATATAATGGACGATCCCCCTGTCAACCGCTTCCAGAACGGTATTTACTTCGCTTACTGTGGAGGTAATGAGAATGGGACAGTCCTTGTCCAGTTTTCTGATTGCTCCGATCATTTCCAGGCCCGACATGCCGGGCATTATGAGGTCCACGATAAGCAGATTGGGACGATACGCCCGGAATTTCTCAAGGCCCTCTTCGCCTGAGGCTGCCGAGGTCATCCTTCCTACCCTTAGTTTTAAAAATTTTGACAAGGCATCTCTTGTGGCAGCGTCATCTTCTATGTAAAGTACATTCAAGTTTTCAAGATCTTTCATGGCTACCCTCCTTTGACAAAGTACAACACGCCTGAAGTGGTGAAATTGGAACACCGGCGGTGTTCTCATCCTTGTGTTACGTCCAGTAACACTGCGTCCTGCGGCCTTGCCGGTACTCCAATTTCAACCGCTCAGGTTTCTGGTTCACTGAATGAGTTTGCAGACGGCAAATTTGTTCGATGACTAGGCAGCTTTTCGCTGGCATAGTGGCCCTATGCCAGCGAAAAGCTAACAACGGCTTTGCCTCCTACGCAAGCTGTGCTTGCTACGCTGTCAGTTTTTCTATTCTGGCTAAAGCCAGGGAAAAAAGGCAACGGCAGTGGGCAAATTTGGCTTTGCAAACCGTGTTGTACCTTGTCAAAGGAGGGTATCCTCTCTGGGAATTACCATTCTGCAGCATACCCCGGTCTCGGTATTGAACAGTTCGATGGTTCCCGCCATGTGTGCTCCAATAATCTCCTTCGTCAAATACAGACCAATCCCAGTGCCACCCTTTTCCTCCTTGGTGGTGAAGTAGGGATCAAAAACTTGCTGCAGATATTCCTCTGGAATTTGGTTCCCGTTGTTTTCAATATCGATGATCGAGACGCCCTTCTGCTTGATTCCCTGGCGAGAATAAATTCTGATCCGAATTTCTCTTTTATCAACACCCGACTCAATGATGGCGTCTCTGGCATTATTGAGGACATTGAAGACACCGTGGCAGAACTCATTCTTATAGCCATATGCTTTTAAGTTTACCTCAGAATCCTCTATGACGGTAATACGATTGATCTTGATACTTTCCTGCATCAGGCTAAGCGCAGTATCGACAGCATCGGAGAGAAAGAAATAGTCCTTCTTCCTAGATGGTTTCAGAAAATCCGCAAAATCATCCACCGTACCGGACATATTTCTAATGTACGACCGCATATTGCTGATATGCTCCCGCAACTGTTGTTCCGTTAGATTTCCTTGCCTCCAGTCATCCCAAAGGTTTGAAAGGGTAATGCTCATCACATTCAGAGGCTGCTTCCACTGATGCGCGATGTTTCCCACCATTTCACCCAGTTTAGCCTGCCGGGATTGGTGATGCATGATCACGTCCTTTTGCTCATACTCCTTAACGATAGGGCTCAGCGAGATTTTAAAGAAATAGAAGGAATAGATCAGCACCCCTGACAGAATCAAGCCAGCAATGGTATAGATCATCTGCTTCAAGTGCAGAATCGGCAGCAACAGGTGGTTTTCACTCTGAGAAAGTGCAAGAATCCAGCCATTGGTAGTTTTCGAATAAGCGGTGAGATATCGCTCGCCCTCCACTTCTGCGTATGTGATGGCTTCCTCTTCTGAGGCAACCACGCCCTCCTGGTCCGCCGGTGCAACGTAATTTGGTAGATTAAGAATTCCCGACTGTTTCATCTCCAGAAAAACATCTTCCGAAATGCTTCCGGCAAGATAGTTCCCTGCCCCGTCCATTAGGAAGGCATAGCCCCCTGCTTCCATCTGGATATTTTTTACCGTGTCGAGAATATCGTCTATGAAAATATCAGTGCCCGCCACACCGATAAGGTGCCCTTCCTTGTCGTTGCAGGCGCGTGAGTACGTAACGGAATAGATGCCAAGGTATTTGTCATACTCAACGCCGCTCCAGCTTTTTCCTTTTCTGATTGCCTGAAAGTAATATGCGTCCGTTTCTCTGCCGTCAACAAGCCAGTCTGTTACGGTGTTATCCGCTTCCATGTGGAATACTTCACCAGCTTCGTTCCTCAGATACCAAACTTCATCATTGCCGCTGCTTGCCTTAGGATTAAATGTGACATAGAGGCTCTTTGTTTCAGGGATATCCTCCATGATCAGGCGAATGATATCGGCTAATTTTTCTTCCATCTCCAGAAATTCCAAGCGGTTTTTTGAGACCTTGGAGACAGTAAAATCACTTGAAACCACCGTGCTGATCAGATCCACTACATTTTCATGGGTTTGAAGTTCTCTGCTGAATTGACTGGCATATTTCTGAGATGCATGAACAAGTCCTCGTTTGACCTCTTCCTGCATGACCGCCCTGCTCTTACTAATCGCGGTGCCGCTGAGAATCAAAGCAATGATCAACGAGCAGCAAAAAAGAGACAGTATTATTTTCAACGTGATGTGTTTCATAAAAATACCCGCTTCACTTTTCCCTAAAACATAACAGAGAATTTTTATCCTGTCAACCCGCAGGTACATTGAATCAGCGGGCTACGTGCGACATAATTCGAAGCTATTTTACATAAAATTTACACGATCTTAAAATACTTTTATCCGTGAAGGAATATAATTTTAGTAAGGAAGTGATGATTCAATGGAGGGTACTCAGATGTGGACACGGAATGAATCAGCACTTCCCGAAGAGAGGAAGGAGGTATTCCTTTGATTAAAAATTATATTCTTGATACAAATGTTTTGATTCATTTTCCGGGATCCATCCATACCTTTGCCGATAACAATGTCATCATACCGCTGATCTGTCTGGAAGAACTCGACAACCTGAAGAAAAAGGAAGGGTTCCTAGGCTACCATGCCCGTGAGGCCATTCGCGAAATCAGCAGCGTAAGACAATACGGCGACATTCGCAAAGGAGTCAAGCTCCCCGGCGGCGGAACGCTGAGAGTAGAAATGAATCACTTGAATCCAGTCGATATCCCTGATGGTGTAGATTTAAATAAAAATGACAACAAAATTATCATTATGGCTCTGAATTTAAAACGAGAATCGAAAAACATCAACACGATTCTTGTGACAAAGGACCTCTGCGTGGCCATTAAGGCCGAATCCCTCAATATAGAGGTTCAGGACTATCAAAATGACAAGATTGACGTGGACCGCATCTATAAAGGCTACCGAGAAATCACACTTCCATCCTCTCAAATCGACAAAATCTATGCGGGCGGCCTGAAACCAAACAAAAAAACAGGTGCAGACATTAACCCAAACGAATTTTTCTGCATCAAAAGCAGCGACAGCAGCACCCACGAGACCTTGGCCCGCTATGACGGCAGTAAGATCCTTCCCCTGAAGTATGGAAATGAACGAGCTTGGGGACTGTCACCAAAGAATCGGGAACAGAGGATGGCCTTTGAGCTTCTTATGGACGAAGACATTCATCTTGTCACCCTCAGCGGCGGCGCAGGAACAGGGAAATCCATCCTGTCAGTCGCGGTTGCCCTTCAAAAAGTAATTGAAAGCAATGTATATGATAAAATCATCTTCGTAAAGCCGGTGGTTTCCGCAGGGGATCCCATCGGTTTTTTGCCCGGTACTGAAAACGCAAAGCTTAAGCCATTTATGGATTCCTTCGGTGATTCCATTGAAAGTCTGATGACAGAGCGCACCAGACGGCAATCTACAGACAAAGGGAATAAGATTAAGAAAAATGCAAAAAAACACGGCGAATACCAAGAAAAGCCTTCCTTCTCAGCAGAAAGCTTTCTCGAGCAGTATCAGGATGCAGGAGTGATTGAAATGAAGACCTTTGCGTTTATGCGTGGCCGAACCCTTTCCAATGCCATGGTGATCATTGATGAGGCTCAGGAAATTACGCCGCATCTTGCCAAACTGATGCTGACAAGAGCCGGTCAGGGTGCCAAGTTTGTCATGATTGGAGATCCGTCAGATAACCAGATTGACAACACACTTGTAGATTCCAAGTCAAACGGTTTGGTTTATGTCATTGAAAAGATGAAATCCTATGATATCACAGGACATATTTCCCTCGAAGAAGTAGAACGCAGCCCTTTGGCAAAGATCGCAGAGGAATGTCTGTAGTACGTATCAAACTGCGGATGTTCGTGATCCGCAGTTGAAGTCTGGATCTACCGACGGCCAATATCAAAGCCCTGATCGTCTGGTGGCTCCACTGCCGACAGATCTCTCACCCCTCAGCCAGCTGAGGTATCGGTTCAACCGAAGGATAGGCATTGCAACAAAAGGCAAAAGCCTATCCTTTCGTTTTAGTTCAGCGCTCGGTGTTGTTGCAGCCATAGCTTTTGCTTTTTCTATAAACAGTTCTTGTATATTAATTTCATTCAAATGATCAGGCTGCCTCCTGTAGCTTCCGTCCTGCTGCATGATCCGGGCCTTTTCAGTATCATATAACATAGAATCAAAGATCTCATTGATTTTATCCCTGATTTCTTCCGAATAGATGGGGCAGGCAATTTCCACCCGCCTCTGCATGTTTCTTGTCATCAGATCTGCAGAAGAAATATAGAGTTTTTGCTCTTTTCCAATCCCGAACCGGAATATGCGGGAGTGCTCTAAAAAACGCCCGACGATGTTTACAATATGTATATTTTCCGTTTCTCCAGGAACACCCGGAAGGATGCAGCAGATTCCACGGACGATCATGGTGATCTTGACGCCTGCGCAGGAAGCTTCTCGAAGTTTATTGATGAGATCAACATCCGTTACAGAGTTTACCTTGATTGCAATCCGACCCTCATCTTTTTTTGTGGCTTCTTCTTCGATGAGCGCTATGAGCTTGCTTTTCATGCTGAATGGGGCCGCTAGCAGATGGCCATATTCACCACGCAGATTTGATATGGTCATGTTTTTAAAGAAATCGGATGCGTCTTTTCCGATATCCTGATTTGCCGTAATCAATGAAAAATCCGTATAGAGTTCTGTGGTTTTCTCGTTGTAGTTTCCCGTTCCTACCTGCGTGATGAACTGATACTCTCCATGGATTTTCCGTGTTATGAGACATAATTTAGAGTGAACCTTATATTCTCCGATTCCGTAAATCAATCTGCAGCCCGATTCTTCCAAGCGTTCCGACCAATCGATATTATTCTGCTCATCAAAGCGCGCCCGGAGTTCGATGAGCACCACGACTTCTTTTCCGTTTTCTGCTGCAGCACATAGGTACTCTACCAGCTTTGTCTTATGAGCAAGACGGTAGATCGTAATCTTGATGGAAATGACACCGGGATCATAAGCCGCTTCCCGAATCATTCTTAGGAATGGCTCCATACTTTCATAGGGATAGGTCAGCAGAATATCTTTTCTGACGGCCTGTGCCAGCATGCTTTCCCGCCCCGAAATCATCGGAGAAGCCTGAGGCTTGAAGGGACGATAATACAACCTTGCTTTCAGTTTGTGATCAATGACAGCAGAAATATGGGAATCAAAATTCATCGCGATGGGTGATCTGCTGCAGAAAATTTGATTTTGTGTGATTTTCAACTTATCTTTCAACGTTTCTTTCAGCCACCCGCTGATTTTTTGCTCCGTTTCCAGGCGGACAATCTCCAGACGGCTTCTTTTTTTCAGCAGTTTCTTCATGGTGCTTCTAAAATCATCCACAAGATCGATATCTTCATCCTCAAGGGTAAGGTCTGCATTGCGTGTCACATAGAAAAGCACCTTCTCCTTGATGGTATACATATGGAAAATCAAGTGTGCGTATTCCCGGATTAGCTTTACCGATGGGAGAAACCTTGTCTCTTCTGAAGGCAAGAAGATCAGTTCCGGGATGGTTTCAGGAATTGGGATCAGACCCAGCAAATCCTTATTCTTATTTTCCAGCTGCAGCGCCATAAAACCTTTTTTATTAGGTATGAAAGGAAATGGGTGATGGTTGTCCACAATTTGCGGAGACAGAATTGGTAAAATATATTTCAAAAAATAATCACTTAAATATTGGTTTTCTTCTTCACGAAGATCTTTTATAGAAAGATGGAAGATCCCCTTATCTTTCAGCTGCCGTCTGATATCGAAGTAGGTCAGGTCTCTCTGGAGGTACAGAGGCCTGACGGCTTCGTATATTTGATCCAGCTGCTGTCTCGCAGTCATCCCCGTCTTATTATCGACTCCGGCTTCCTTTTCACCAGCCAGATCACTGAGACTCCCTACACGAATCATGAAAAATTCGTCCAGGTTTCTGGAAAAAATCGTGATAAACTTCATGCGCTCAAGAAGAGGGACCTCAGGGTCCTGCGCTTCCTGAAGCACACGTTCGTTAAATCTGAGCCAGGAAAGCTCACGATTTTGCATATATAAATAATGATTGTCGCCGCAATCCTTATGATCCATTTTCCCACCCGATCACTGTCTTGATCAAATATCCTTCCCTCACACCATATTCGCTGATCATGATCTCCTGGCAGTTGAAATAGGAAGTAATGGTTCTGAGTATGAGCATCCCCGGAATGATGGTATGAATTCGATCCGGAACCACACGAAGAATCCGCTGTACTCCATCCTTGTCATGGTAAAAGGATTTCATCACCTTTTTTAATTGATCCGGCTGAAATTTTCGGTTGACCAACGGTTCATCGTAAAAATCATTGACCAGTTTACAGGCTGCTCTTGTGGTCCCTCCAACGCCGCAAAGGATCGAGGTCGGCACCTCTCCCTGATCGAGCGCCTGGAGCTGCTCTTTGATATATTTCTTCATTTTCTTATACTCATCCTTGGTTGGGGTCAGTCCCGAAACAAAATTTGCATAAAGGCTCAGGGACCCCATTGGAATCGAGTAGGTTTTTAAAATTTTTCTTTCTTGATAAAAAACAAACTCTGTACTTCCTCCGCCAATATCCACAAGAAGCCCTGAGTCAACATTGATATGATATGCCGCCCCTACGAAACCACAGACCCCTTCTTCTTCACCGGAAAGAACTGTGACCTCAAACCCAGTTTTTTCCCTTATAATTGTTAATATCTCGTCACGATTTTGAACATTTCGAAGCGAAGCTGTGGCTAGGACAAAAATGTGTTCCACCTTCGTATTTTCAATTATTTTTTGAAAGCCTGACAGTACAGAAACGGCCTTTTGGATTCCTCGTTCTGTCATACATCCGTTCTGATCTACATAACTGATCAGTCCCGCGGTATTTTTTCTGCTGAACATTGGTTTGATTTGGCCATCCTGAATCGCGTAGACGGACAGCCTTATGGTATTGGAACCGATATCGATTACTGCATACATTTTTTTACTCCTGGAATCATCTTAAACTTGATCTTTGCATGATTCATTACCATAATTGTAACGGAACCATGTAAATCTTATGTTAACCCTGTGTTAAAAGCCTGTTAAACCGTGGAAATTTTATCCTTCGTTGACGAATGAGGATAAGCTGCAGCTCATCAAAGTGCCGATCAATAAAAAACGCCATCGACCGAGGCCGATGGCGCGAGTACTGAATCTTAATCAGCGATCCAGACTTTCCATAACATTATAGTAAATACCTTCATCTGAGTAGTTCGGTATCGTTCCGATTCTCCAAAGAGAAACACCGTCAATACCAAAGAGTCTCGCCAGCATGATTTTATCACTGACACTGCGTTCATCCTCATACCATACAAAGTAGTCCTTTCCATCCTCTGTGGTATACGTAATATATGGGTTTCTGTACAGCTCCGAATATCCCATCTGTGCTCCGCCTTTCAGCCGGTTATAGATCGTCTGCGGCGGCGGGTTGACTGATTTTGTGCTACTCAGTTTTCCATTCTCTAGTTCCCATCCAACACTGTTGAAACTGATCGCCAGTGCGACCTTGGAGAGATCCTCTACTCCTGTGGTTTCATCAGTTACAGCTTTTAGACCATAGTAGACGCTGTAAAACGGCGTTAAAGGAGTATTGCGGTAATACTCGGAGTTTAACAAATTATCCGGCATAACGGTCTCATGATAATCATGAGCCATAAGAATCAACTTATCTGATACCTGCCCAATGGTACGGAAATCATAACCGTCATAATAGTAGCCATCTGCTACCGCGGGCGGTACTGCAACATAGAGGCTCTTGCCTATAGGCTTAAGCCCGGCAGACAGTTCTTTCAAAAAGTCGTTGAATCCTTCTTTCAGTGCGCTGCCCTTCATTCCTTCAAAATCTATGGTTACTCCGCTATACGGGTTATATCCTATGGAGTTGTATGAGACAGTAAGCTCGTTTAAAATGGCCTGAACCGCTTGGGTTCTCTGCTTGCTATCCAGAAGAATGGCGGAGCATACATCAGTGCTCCCATCTGCCAGCGTGACCTTTGTTGTGGTATCAGCATAAATGCTGAGATTCGTTTTCATATTCTGTTCTTTTAAATAGGATGTAATGCTTTCATATCCGGCAGGAATGCTGAATTCATTGTTATCCGACGATGTTGTATTCAGATAGGCTCCCTTAACAGGGTCATAACTCATCCGGCTCCAACCTGTTGAGACGGCATCCATTTCATCAATCAGTTCTTTCTGGGAATAAGATGAGATGGCATAAAATCCGTGGAGCCACTCAGTTTTTGCGGTATACTTTTCATAGACTCTCACCATCATCGCAGCGGCTTCTTCCCTTTTGGCAGTCTGACTCGGTGAGAAGGTTGTTTCGCTGGTACCTTTGGTCATACCGATATCTCTGGCAACCGTGATATATCCAACATTGGTTTTCACATCAGCAAAGGTCGTGCCCAGCGCTGTCGCTGATTGAGCAAGCGAATCGTATCCGAGAGCCCGTACCAGCATCACCGCCATTTCCTCCCGGGTTATGGCTGCTCCAGGGGAAAAGCTGCCGGTATTTTCGATGGCTTTATGTTGAAGTGCTGTTTCAATGCTGCTGAAGTACCAATCACTTTTTCCCACATCGGAAAAAGACTGAACCTCAGGTTTTACCTGCTGCCAGCCGAACATCCTTCCAAGTACTGTAACAAATTCTGCCTTTGTCATAGATTTTCCAAATCCGAAGTTCCCGTCTGCACTTCCTTCCATCAGCCCAAAGTCTCTGGCAGAATGTGCGGCATCCACAGCCCATACTTCAGCGGGTAGGTCCGTAAACTCAGCCGGCGCCGCCAGTACCGATGTTGGTATGGCAGAAAGCATCAGTGCTGCGGACATAATCATTGCAATCCATTTTCTTTTCATTTTAATCTCTCCCTTTTGTAATATATAAAATTATATCATAATTTGACTTTAAATGGAGCAATCAGAAATAAATCAAATCACAAATTCCTGTTTCATTAACCGGACAGCTGTGCGCACGTAATGAATCAGTACTTTCTAAAGTATATATGCCAATAAAAAAGTAGAGAATTTATTTCTAAGCAAACTGTTGACAAAAGCATCAAACTGTATTATTGTATTAATTGACTAATACAATAATACAAAAGGAGGTTTATATAGATGACGAATCAGTTTCAATCAAATATGCCGATCTATTTACAACTGGTCAGCAATTTCAAGCACCGAATCGCCTCAGGGGATTTAACGGCCGGTTCCAAGCTTGAATCTGTCAGAGATCTGGCAATCCGTTTCGAGGTCAATCCAAATACCATGCAGCGGGCATTGGCCGAATTGGAGCGGGACGGATTGGTTTATGCCGATCGAACCGTAGGGCGTTTTATTACCGATAATAAGGAGTTGATTAAGGAGATGCGTGAAGCAGTGGCAAAGGAAATCGTAAGCCAGTTTATTCATCAGATGAGTAGTCTTGGTTTTTCAAGCCGAGAGGCGATGGATTTATTTCAGAAAGTTTTGGAGAATGGGGGTGATGTGAATGAACATGCAAACTAACGGTGCGATGACCGAGAAAGGATTGAATCTAAATCAGAGAGACATTCTCGTAGAAGTAACAGGGTTGTCCAAATCTTATCAATCCAAAGCGGTCTTAAAGAACATCAACCTAACCATTGAACCCGGCCATATCGTCGGCTTGCTCGGTCCCAACGGAAGCGGTAAAACAACGCTGATTAAGATTCTCACCGGCGCGATCAAAGATTATCAGGGAAATGTCTCCATCAACGGATCTCCTGTGGGCCCCGTCACCAAAGCCGTGGTGTCTTATTTACCGGATACCGCTTATTTCAGCCCATGGATGCGCCCAACAGACATGATCTCGCTGTTCAAGGACTTTTATGCTGATTTTGACGAAAAGAAATGTCTCGATATGCTTCATAGACTGGGGCTTTCCGAAACTCAGAAAATCAAAAGCATGTCAAAGGGCATGATAGAGAAATTTCAGCTTTGCTTGGTAATGTCCAGAAACGCACGTATCTATGTGCTCGACGAGCCCATCGGCGGTGTTGATCCTGCGGCAAGAGACTTTATTCTGGACACGATTCTGACAAATTACAATGAAAACTCCACCATATTGATGTCAACCCATCTAATCTCGGATGTTGAAAGGATCTTTGATACCGTAATCTTTCTGAGAGAAGGAGAAATTGTTCGTGAGGGCAATATCGACAACATCCGGGAGGAAGAAGGAAAATCCATCGATCAATTATTCAGGGAGGTATTCAAATGCTAACGAAGCTTATGAAATACGATATCCGCTCCACATGGAGGGATTTTGCGGGAATCTATATGGCCATCTTGCTTGGTGTCATCATCGTCCCGCTGCTTATTAACAACTTTGATCTTCCCATTGCTGGAACATTGGCGATGCTGATTATAACCAGTATCATAATAGGCACTATTGTAGTCACCATCATCAACCTGTTTCACATCTTTCTTAAAAATGTATTCACCAAACAAGGTTATCTGACCATGACCCTGCCCGTAAGCTCGGGGCAGCTTGTCTTTTCCAAGCTGCTGGTAAGCACCATGTGGATTGTTTTAACCGGGATCGTTTCTGTAATAGGATTATTCATCTTTGCTTTCATCATGAATCCTACAGCAAACATCGAATTCACTGAGATTATAAGTGAAATCCATGCGGTGCTGAACGGTCAGGGATATCTCTCTGCAGCCTTGATCATTCTTATGACGATTGCTTCTGTCGTCAAAGAAATTGCAAAGCTGTTTCTGGCCTGTTCCATTGGTCATCTAAAACAGCTGAGCCGTTTCAGAGTTCCCATTGGCATCGCAGCCTATTTCGCCTGCTCATGGCTTGAAACCCTTCTGGTTCAAGGAATTGGCAAAGCCGTAAGCTACCTGCCACAAACTGGCGAATTGGTAAGGCAGCTCAATGCGATATCGGATACTGGTCAACTCCAGGATTTCATCGGCATTTTTAATGGAGTTCTTGTCTCAGGCATAGTATTTGCCCTATTCGCTGCTTTCGCATACAGTGCCGGAACAGTTTGGATCCTCAATCACAAATTGGATCTTGATTAATCGAGGAAATTAAAAGAGCAGTCATACCCGGCTGTTCTTTTTTTATTGCATTTCTGATAAGCAGCGCGCGGCTGAAGTTAAACGGCCACGGTCAAAATTATCCTTTACCCGTGCGTGTTATGGTTACGAAAAATCTACTGTAACTGATGGTACACCGATATGATGGCGCTCCATGTAATCGGTCCGATCAGCACATCTCCCTGGCCTTCTTCCAGATACTTTCTGTCAAAGGCACTTACCGCGGCTTCCGTTGCTGAGTCAAAAACACCGGTCACATTCACCATGGGGATATCGGGATCTTTTTCTGCAATTCCTTTTAGATAGCCCTGAATCAGCTGAACATTATTGTCTCCCATCCCCCGATATAAAAGATATCCAGGATAAACCGGTTCTTCCGGCAGACAATCTGCCGGGATATTATTTAGATTCGTCAGGTAGTCCTGATAGAACCGGGCGAGAACATCGGCATCAATCATCCCTGTTTGCGGAAGTCCGTAAATCCCTTCCAAGACTTTGACTGCTTCGGTGGTTTCAGACCCGAAGATACCTGTAATGTCAACCAAAGGAGTGATATGATAGTAGCAGGAAAGTGCTCTCACATAATACTGAATCAGCATGACCCAGATTCCCGTATCCCCTTCTTTCCAAAAGGCGTCGGCAGGCCTCTTGAAATCTCCAGATCCGACTCTTCCTGAAAACAGTTCGCCGAGCCCTTTGACACTGTCATACATATACTTAATCTTGTACCACGTGCTCTTTCCCACCACACCACCCTCTGGAAGCCGAAAGATCCGTTGGAAGGCTTTGACTGCCGCCTCCGTTTCCTGCGTAAAATTGCCGCCTGGGTTCTGAATTCTGGGTATGGCTGGATAGTTTTCAGCGATGCGGTTTAATTCATGCTGTATAATTCCCACCTCCCGACCACGGGAGCCCACACGCAAAGGATAGAGAGGATAGGATTCGAAATTGGCATCGATAGGAATATCCCGTACCAAATCAATGTCCTCTCCATAATAGTATTGCAAAATCTCATAAGGTTTCTTCCCCTGTCTGGCCAGCTCTACCGCACCCCACTGAGATAAGCCTTCACAGGTTATTTCTACCCCATCGCAGTAGGGAGTGAACGCCGCAGTTTTTTTCCCCTTCCTGACAATATAGCTGTCAAAGGTTTCATCGACAATCCTGCTGATATTTTCATAAATAGCACGGCCGGGAACGAAATCCTGATCATAGTTTGCATTGCTGGTAGTGTCAAAATGGTAGCCTTTGTCCCGATACGATTCCGTCTGAATCCGGTTTAGTACCAGGCTAATTTGCGCATATATGTTTGCCAGAAGGGCCGCGTTAGGCCAGGTGGGGTTCAGTGCGCCGGAAGCAACATTTTTTATATAGTCTGGAAAGGGTATGGTTATGTTTTCTGCAGCCTCATCGGGGGCACCCAGATGAACCGTTATGTTTTCGGGAATAGGGGACACATCCGGCCTGCTGATAATTGCCATATGCTCACCTTCACTTCTTATTATTTTCAAGGGTTATGGGTATGCAAGCGTCCTGAGGCAGACGGCTCTGAAGAAGCTCCATCTGCTGCAGCGTTGTAACTCCCTCGAAAATCTGAATGTCATAGATATATTTTTTCTGATATCCCGGTGCCTCTACACTGGCATAATAGTTTGTAAATGCGTTTCTTTCCTCTGGTCTCTGTGCCTGATCCTTGCTCACCGTTCGAAGGGAAAGCCATTCTGTTTCACCATTTCCATCCGTTGTCATCACCTTCGAAAGATAATAGTCATCACCAAGGAGCTTGCTTACGGTCACCTTTGCACCCGGGATAGGGATTCTCCCTCGAATAGGGGAGAGTTCATATACCTCGAAGGTAAGATAACCCGTTACCGGATTCATTTTTAGATATGTATCAAAATACTCCGGAACAGGAGATTCTCTGCTCCTCAGCAGGGGAACTTTAATACAGTTACAATTCCTGTCTCTCATGTCTATCCTCCCGAAAAAATAATCAAATGAAATGGCGAAGTAATCTTTCGTTACTCGCTTCAGTAATATTTCCCACACAATAAAAAGGGCAGGACTTACCTTCATTGGTCGTCCTGCTCCAGTATATTCATACGATCATGAAATTGACAACACCACTATCCTTACAAGGATCACGGTTAGGTGATTATTTTATAGGCAGAGATTATTTTATCATGTTTCGTTCTCTCCGCTATAAAGGTAATCTCTGCAAAGAGGGATATCTTCTGTTATGTTTTTCGTAAAGAGAAATTGGTGTAGATCGATATTGCCGCTGTTGAAGGATGCGGCGCAAGAATTCAGGTACATTCTCCACATACGAACGAATCCTTCATCCTTGGTTTTTCTGATTTGCGGCAATGCCGCTTCAAAATTTTCAGCCCAATGCTCTAACGTCTTGCCATAATGCCTTCTCAGACTTTCCACATCAACCAAGTGCAATTCCTCTCCGGAAATATGCGCGACCAGCTCCTGTATGCTCGGGATGTACCCTCCGGGAAAAATATATTTATTGATCCACGAGTTCGTGCCGCCTACTCCCTCGTGAATTCCTGTGATGCAATGTAGAAGCGATACACCGCCGTTCTTAAGCATGGTGCTCACATGAGAGAAGTATTCTTGTAGATGATCTTTGCCCACATGTTCCAGCATGCCGACACTTACAATTCGATCGAAAGTCCTGTCCTTCAATTCCCTGTAGTCTAGAAGTTCCACTGCAAGGCTGTCCTCAAGCCCCTCATTCTTAATTCTTTCCTGCACTCTGGCATGCTGCTCGGAACTCAGCGTGACACCCAAAGCCTTCACCTTATACTGCTTTGCCGCTGTAAGGATCAGTTGGCCCCAGCCGCAGCCAATATCGAGCAGTGTCTGCCCTTCTTTTAGGTTCATTTTTTTCAAGATGTAATCAACCTTGTTTTTCTGGGCCTGGCTCAGGGTATCATCCTGAGAATGAAAGTATCCGCAGGAATAGGTCATGGTCTCATCAAGCCAGAGCTTGTAAAAATCGTTTCCGATGTCATAATGGTGTTCGATATTTTCCCTGCTTCGCTTCTTGTTGTTGGATAGAAGTTTTAATGCTCGATTGTAGAGATGCCCCTGCCTTAAGAAACTATTTTTGTTCTTATACAGTGATTCCACTGCTTCCTGGACACTGCCGTCAATATCGATGATTCCATGCATATACGCTTCACCGAATGCCATGGATGGATCGGATATAATATCCGCCTTCGGAATCGGCTCGTTGAAGATCAAACAAAATTTGCATTCACCGGTACCGTATTTTTCCTCTTCCCCATCCCAGAAGCGTACCTTGCACGGATCGGCAAACAAATCCTTAAACATAGTCTTATAAAACATTTTGTCGATCCCGTGATGCTGTACACTGCTGCTCTTTTTTATTGTTGAATCCATGAGTATCACTCCCCCTTCTGTTCAACTTGAAGGATTCATCGAAAATGCTGATGGAATAAAAATTTTTCAGATTTTCTGAAAAATCAGCACTTTCCTAACAGTTAGCATTGACTCTTTACCAATATTTTACTCCTTCTTTCTGTTTTATCAATCCCATTTTTTTAGTTTGACATGGTTTTTCTATGCTAAATCGACTTTAGCAAAAACAAAAAGTGTGAATGGAAAAAGGGTGGTCCTCCATTCACACCGACAGTGTTTATTGCTTTTTCAACTTAAAGAATCAAAATGCCTTCTCTTTGTGCTCTCATACTCAGCCCTTTACAAGATCCGCAATGGAGCAATCCGATTGATTTGTCAGTGCCTTAAGATTCTTACGAAATCTTTCATATCTGATATTACAGTAGTCCAGAAAATCATCGCCGTTGTAATGTCGTATTAGAGCCCACACAGTCCAAAGAAGATCCTGTACTGCCATATAAGCTTTAATCTTCAGCAGTTCTTCTTCAGAGGGCTGTTCTCCATAATATTCCTGCAGTAAATACTGAATTGCATCCTCGGTGAGTCTGGATTCAAGAATATAGGCCGCAACATCCCAGCTGGGATCATTCATACCTGAATACTCCCAGTCGATAAGATAGGTTCTGCCATCTTGAGCGATTACAAAGTTTTCCGGCACGGTATCATTGTGACAAGGAACAAACTGTGTCCTTGCGATATTCTTCCCAACAAAATCTTTCAGTTGATTTTTCAAGGTAAAATAGTCGAAGAAGAAATCTCCTTTTTGCTCCCGCACAATCTGTTCATATTTGTTGAGCTCCGCCTCCCAGTCAAACCGATTTGGAAAGGGCTTGGAGCTTTTATGGACTCTTTTCATTAAGTCTGAGACAGCTGTAATATTGACTGAATCGCATGGATCCGCTTGTGCAATGTTTCTGCTGTTCTTTATATAGACGCTGATTTTGATGCCGCTGATATCGTCAAAATAATAACATTCTGAGTTCAGTCCCAAATCACAAGCGATGGTATTGTTGACTTTCTCGATTTTACGATCAATCATTTGATTGGTCATACCGCCGGGAAGTCTAACGACATACTCTTTCCCTTGAATCTCCATGATATAGTTATAATTGGTCAGACCCCCTGCAAAACGGGATCTGTTAAATATGATGCTGTCATCCTGAAATATGAGCCTCAGTTTTTTCTGTACTAATTCATCCATTTAAAAGTTCACCATGCTTCTCCCTCTTGTATCTTGTCAGCCCTAGGCTGGTTAAAATCTCTGTTGGATCTCTGATTTTGATCCATGATTGCATTTATTTAGACATCCAGCAAGGCGATGCTCTGGCTTGCTTCACTCTGTCGCAATAAATGCATTGGCACAAAATCTTGGTTGGATTTCCGATTTTGATCCATGATTGCATTTATTTAGACATCCAGCAAGGCGATGCTCCGGCTTGCTTCACTCTGTCGCAATAAATGCATTGGCACAAAATCTTGGTTGGATTTCCGATTTTGATCCATGATTGCATTTATTATACCAGTTAGTCTACCCAAAATCAACGTATCCTTTCTCGATTCATGGCGATAGTCCAATAATAGAGATTTAATACAATAACTGTTGAAAATTCAATGGAATTATGCCACAATTATATGACAAATCTTCAATATAAAGCTGTCATCCTATGGTATGATATTTTTATAACAAAGATAACATTGAATCTTTCAAATAATAAAGATGCTACAAGTTATTCATTCAAGATACAAAAAATCAAAAGATGGGAGGGATTCATCATTAAAGAAGATAAGTTTATCTTAAAATCAAAGGTTTATTTCAATAATCAATCCATCCAGCTTCTGGAACAGATTTCCGGGACTAAAGCGTTTATCGTATCGGACGGAATCATGGACAAGCTGGGCTATCTTCAGAAAGCAGTGGATTTTCTGAACAATGCAGGAATCAGCTCTGTAGTTTTTACAGATGTTCACCCTGATCCTGATGTTAAGGTCATTGCAGACGGGATGAAGCTTTATAAGGACAGTGGGGCTGATGTTCTAGTAGCTCTGGGCGGCGGGTCCGTCATTGATACGGCAAAAGGCATTTTATATTTTGCCTCTAAGCTTGTAGAAACTGAAGGTAAGGAATTTAAAAAGCCGCTTTTTATCGCCATTCCTTCTACGAGCGGTACAGGTTCTGAAGTAACGAACTTCTCTGTCATCACAGGAGAGGATGGAAAAGTTTGTATCGTAGATGAATTCATTGCACCAGATATAGCGATTTTGGATTCCACCTGCATTCAGCATGTTCCTCAGCGCGTGGTGGTGGATACAGGAATCGATGTCTTGGTTCACTCCATCGAAGCTTTCGTTTCCAAGGATGCTACCGATTTTACCGATGCTCTTGCAGAAAAATCAATTAAATTGATCTTCGAAAATTTAGAGCTCATTCATAAGGATATTAATAATGCTGATGCAAGAGACCGTGTTTTGAATGCTTCCTGCCTTGCTGGAATGGCTTTCACCAATGCCGGTCTGGGCATCAATCACAGTTTGGCCCATGCTGTAGGCGGCACGTTCCATATTCCCCACGGCCGCTCCAACGCAATGATGCTCACTGCCGTTATGGAGTATAACGCTGATTTGGCCGGCACCGCGAACGGATATGCAGCGGAACGCTACGCCAAGCTTGCTGAGATGCTGCAGCTTCCTGCCAGAACAAAACGCGAAGGATGTGTCAGCTTGATCAGAGCTGTAAATCGTCTAAAAAGCGTTTTGGGAATCGAAGATCATTTGAGTGCTCTTGGTATCGACAAATCTGCCTTTGAAAATGCTCTTGAGGCCATGGCAGAAGCTGCAATGGCAGACCGCTGTACACCTACGAATCCAAGACAGCCTTCGAAAGAAGATATCATTTCGATTTATAAAAAATGCTATTGAGAAACGTCATACTGGAAACATTATACTGTCCATACAATCCAATCGGAAACCCCGCAAGGCAATGAGTCCGACGCGGGGTTTTTCAATTTGACAAGCTGTTTACTTTTGCGACAATTTATATTACAATATTAATTATGAAAACACAAAATAACCCACTGAAAAACTTAATTGCGTCCAATTTATATGCCCGATACAGCGGGATACTTTCGCTGTCTGACATTTCGCTTTTTCTTGCTGATACCAGCGGCGAAATTCTCCTTGAGTTCATACCTTCACCTGATTTCTGCACGAAGGTATGTATGGAAAGAGGCGGACGGGTATGCCCTGATTATAGCAGCAGATTTCAGCCCGGAGGGGAAGGAAGCTTTGTCTGCAGACACGGACTCGAGAACATTCTGATTCCCATAAAAATAGAGGATGAGATTTTAGGTTATATCGGCGGGATGCAGGTTTATCTGCCTGAAACAGAGTATCAGAAATATATGATTGATGTTCAATCCCTTCAAGATGAAAAGAGCTCTGAGCTGGAATTCATTGCAAAAGCCATATCCTCCTTGAAGACAGTAGAACAGAATAAGATTAGTATCCACGAGCAATTGTGCGGCCATATTGCAAAGAATATATCCCTTGACCTCACAGAATCCGTCAACCATACAGACTCCGATGTAGCAAGATTGTCTATTGAAAAGGAAATCCTTGAGAAGAAGATCATTGATCTAGAAGCAAAAAATATGTCTCTTGTGATCAATCCGCATTTTCTGTTTAATACGCTGAACTGCATAGCACGTATCGCATATTTCGAGCATTCTCATACAACAGAAGAGCTTATTTACTGTCTCTCAGATCTGCTTCGTTATAATTTGAAGCAGGATGACCAGCTTCATACCATTGGATCTGAGATTGACAATATAGAAAAATATCTCTATATCCAAAAGGTTCGCTTTAAAAACCGCCTGGAATATGACATTGATATTCCGGATAAAATAAGATCCTATAGAATTCCGAACATGGTGATTCAGCCCATCGTTGAGAACGCTCTGATTCATGGTATTACACCAAAGAGAGACGGGGGCAAAATCAGCATATTCGCCGAAGAACAGAAAAATGGCATTGTGATTTCCATTTTGGACAACGGAAACGGATTTTCTAAGGAAATACTTGAGAAAATCAGACATTCTGAAAAGGTACAGCAAACGGAAAACAAATCAGGGCTTGGAATCTGGAGTACGGACAACCGTTTAAAACGGTATTACGGAAACGGCTATGGCCTGGAGATTGTTAAATCTGATTATAGCGGCAGTACCGTAACCATCACAATACCCACCCAATCTAACGGGAGGTGACAGTTTTGAGCGTGGTCTTAATCGTAGAAGATGAACTGCTTGAACAAGATTTTCTAAGATCGGTCGTACTGGATGAGCTTCTCCCGGAAGACACTTTACTAACTTGCGAAAGCGGTGTGGAAGCGATCAACCTTGCGAAAGAACACCGGCCTGACATGATCATCATGGACGTACGGATTCCCGAATTGGACGGTATTTCTGCGATCGAGGAAATCAGAAAATTTCTGCCCAATGCGTGCATTTCCGTTCTATCCGCTTATTCGGATTTTTCGTATGCGCAAAAATCAGTTAGCCTCCGAGTTTTTGAATACCTTCTGAAACCAATTAAGCCTACTGATTTTAAGGATGTATTCTGTCGTATGATGGGCACCGTCAGCACAAATGAGGTTCAGCCTGAGCTCAGGCAGGACGAAAAGACAGCGGAATCAAAGCCGGAACGGCAATATTTTATAGAAGAATCCTTAAAGTTTATCAAAGAGCATTTCAGAGAGAGACTTACTTTGGAAACGGTAGCATCCAAGGTATTTGTCAATCCAAAATATTTCAGCCATGTATTTAAGCGTGAAATGGGCGTTGCCTTTACGGAATATGTCATTGGGCTGAAAATAGAATATGCCTGCAAGCTACTGGAAACTACCAACTATCATGCTTATCGAATTTCCATAGAATGCGGCTTTTCTGATCCGTCTTACTTCAATCGAGTATTTTGTGCACAAATGAATATGACACCTCAGACTTACAGAAAATATGTGGGCTCCCTGAAGTCGGGCCACTAAACGAAAGTCCGAATCGATGAAGTACAACAGATACAAATACAGTTTTGATTTTAAAAGACTTGAAGGGAACGCCTTCAAGTCTTTTCTATTTCAATTCATGATTCAGCTTATTTTATAAGGCGTTCAAAGATCAATTCAAATATAAAATTCTTTACTTTCTCGCTTTCCTCAATCTCTCCATCTGAAATTTTAATTGCAAAGCCTATGGTCGTATTAATGATATACTGCCAAATATTAACGTATCCTATAATTTGATACGCAGATTCGAGAATTTTCATGCCTTCCATAAGATCTCTATACTTAACATAAGTGCCCAGTCCATCCTCCTCCGTTATGGTGTGTACCTTATAATCGTACAGCCCAGACCGGAAAAAGGAAGCGTAATACTTTGTTTCTAAGGGCCGCGCCAGCCAAAAGTCCAGATACGTCCTCCAAATTTCGTATGACACCCATCTCTCATCAGGATCATCAAAAATCGCACGTTCTATTCCCGAAAGCGCTTCCGCCTTCGCTTTGTCAATCTTCATAAAAGCAGTTGAGAGTAAATCCTTTATTGTTCCGAAATGGAAGAAGATCGTACCCTCGGCTATACTGCAGGACTTGGCGAGCTTTCGTGTTGTTACCGCACTGATTCCTTCCTGCGCACCAATTTCTATTGCTGCCATCATTATTTTTTCTCGGGTGATCTCCCTGTTTCTCATCTAAATCTCACCTCCCTGCAGACGAGTCATATGTCCCTTATTAAGAATTGCATAAATCACGAAGAAAAGCAATATAGCAACGCGCGTTCCCATATTATTCCTACTTGAATAGTACCCAGCAAAGTCCTTTTTATCTGCGGAGAAACGACATTCTCTGCTGAGGAAAAGGGCAGGCGACATCATTGCCGCCTGCCCTTTTTTAGTGACTCGCTTGATGCCCTCCGGGGACACCCTGCCAAAATAATTCTCATTGAAAGGCCTTTCCAACAAGATCAGTTTCCTTACTATTTTACGTCTTTTCCAGCGTTTCCAGCAGGAAGAATGCTTTCTACTTCTGCATGTGGTCTTGGGATTACGTGAACGGAGATCAGTTCTCCAACTCTCTGAGCAGCAGCAGCACCAGCATCGGTAGCAGCTTTAACAGCTCCAACGTCTCCTCTAACCATTACAGTTACAAGTCCACCGCCAACGTGCTCT
>JAQSXD010000282.1 GCA_029266295.1 Bacillota bacterium
ATTTAACACTATTTGCGGAAGGTGTTGTAATATTCCAAAAGGCCGGCCTCATCCATGTCTGCAGTCAGGCAGCCGATCTTGGTGACGCAGTTCCCGCCGGTGATATTCCCTAAAATCACCGACTCCCTTGTGCTGTAGCCTTTGTAGATTCCGTACATCAATCCGGACAGGAACGCATCCCCGGCACCGGTGGCATCCACACTTTCAAATTGCGGTGCGGCATTAATATGAACCGTTTTCCCGTTTTCTTTTATGATGCAGCCGTCCTTGCTGAGCTTGACAATAGGGTTTGGAATGTACTCGGTAAGAACATCCAAAGCTTCTTCCGGAGTCTTTGTCCCGGTTAGCTTCGGTGCTTCTTTTTCGTTCGGTGTAAAGTAATCGATGTATGGGAAGATGTCCTTGTACCAGTCGATATGCATATTATCCTCCCAGGCTGCGTCCATCACCAGAATGGAGCCTTCTTTTTTCAGACGCTTCCATACATCTTCGTAGCCCAGCGTGATATATGCGATCCGGCTGCCTTTATAAAGATCATAAACCTGACCTTCTGTCGCACAGAATCGTTCCGCCTCTCCTTCACAAGGATGCTCCGGTTGGTAGCTGACAAAGCTTCTGTCCGTACCAGAGGAAATAACACTGGTAATAATCAGCGGTTCCGGTTCATCACCCTGATATAAATTGAGGTAATTCACTCCGTACCCGTCCAATTGTTTTTGCGCCAGCATACTAAACTGACCATTCCCCAGAAAGGTTCCGAGCTGAACCGGAATTCCAAGCCTGTGAAGTCCCACAAGTGTTGCCGGTGGGCCTCCACCCATCGTGATGGTAAAGCCTTTTGAAAAGACCTCCTCACCCATTTTGGGAACCCGTTCCACTTCACTGTAGATCAGATCGATGCATATTTTCCCCATTGAAACTATTTGATCTTTCATGCAAGCCTCCAATCGCCAAAATCCCCGGCATTTAATGTTAAGTATTCTGTCACAAGGCGCTTCGCCAAGGAGTAGGAATTGACCAGCGGGTGCACCATCAATGCCTCCACTGCCAAATCGGTGTCTTTTTCTACGATTGCCCTCGCAGCAAGACGCTCATAGCGCTTCATCGTCTGAATGAGAACCTTAGCACTGTCCGGCAGATCTCTCATATCTTTCTTTGTAACCGCGCCGTCAGGGCCGATGGTGCAGGTTGCTTCCACTACATCGTCGTCAGCAAGCCAATCCACAGTGCCGCTGTTTGGTACAGATAAAACCATTTCTGATACAGCTCCCGTAAGCTTTGCCTGGATAAATGCAAGCGCAATTCCTGCATAGCCCCCTTCTTCCGGGCTGTATAAATCAAACTTTATAGCGGCGTTCTCGTTTCGATGAACAGACGATTCCGTGGCCATATAGCTAATTTCCCGCTGATGGTTATACCCTGCATAGATGTCCAGCATCTTCTGGAAATCTGCTTCCGGGTCGAGCAGTTCTAACTCTTTCATCATTTTTTGATTGATAGCAAGAATCGACTCTCCCCTTGTGGTACCGCCCTTCAGGATGTTCTCAACTGCTTTTTCCCGATAGTAGAAATAGTACAGATATTCATTGAACAGCAGATTCCATTTCTGCGGCAGATCCGGTTCGAAGTAACGCATATCTGTTTCGGAATACAGTGCTGGATCAGCCAGTAATTCCGCAGTAATCTCTTCTTCATTTTCTCTGATCGAAGTAAAGTAGCTGAGATGGTTCAGTCCGAAAACATCCATCCTCATTGCTTCTTTTGGCTTCCTTCGTAGTCGGGCCACCTGATGCAGGAAGCCGGATGGAGCATCGCAGACACCGTAGACAAAGTCATAGCCCATATCCCGCATAGCCTGTGTCACCAGACCGGAAGGATTGGAAAAGTTGAAAACCATTACGTCAGGTTTCGCATGTTTCTTGATCAATTCGCAGTATTCAGCCAGCGCCGGTATCGTCTTCATCGCCATGAAGAAGCCTCCTGCTCCAGTGGTTTCCTGCCCTAACACGCCGTGATTTAAAGCAATTCGTTCATTTTGAACGCGGCTTGCATCTCCTCCAACCCGAATGGTAGTAATCACGTATTCCGAATCCTTGACGGCAGAAATGGCATCCGTCGTATAAGAGACTTTTACCTTCGGATCGATGATGGATGCTGCTTTTTTTGCCATAGCCCCAAATATATTCAACGAGTTTTCGTTATTGTCCATAAAGACGATTTCATCAATGCCAAGCAGCGGAGCTTTTTGGAGCAGACTCTTCGTTAATATGATTGCGCGGGTTCCCCCGCCTCCTAATATTGATAATTTCATAATTCACCTTACCCTTTCACGGCCCCTGCTGTCAGGCCCTCGATAATTTTTTCCTGGAAGATTATAAAGAGGAGAACACTCGGGAAAATCATCATGATAACAGCGGAGAACATCGCATTGTAATCAAAGGCAAACTGTGATGTAAAGTAATTCAACGCTAGCGGTACGGTTCTGGCGTTGTGCGACGCTGTCAGTGACAGCGCATAGAGGAATTCATTCCAGCAGAAGATGAAATGAAGAATCCCTGCGGTGATCATACCCGGACTGGTAAGCGGCAGTATGACTCTGCGATAACTTTGCATGAAGGATGCCCCGTCGATATAAGCAGCTTCCTCAAGTTCCTTGGGGATCGTAAGAAAGAAAGCCCTAAGAATGAAGAAAGACATGGGCAGATCCAAGGCAGTATAGACGAGGATCAAGGCTGTCTTCGTATCATAAAGATCCAGAAACCTTACAATGGAGTATACCGGCATAATCAGCGCTGTAATCGGCAGTAGCAGTGAAATACTCATAATCACTACGATGGGCTTTCTGAGCTTAAAATCAAATCTTGTAGTAGCGTAAGCCGCCATGCTTGAGATCAGGACATTAAGAGCAGTGCTGATCACAGCGATAATGACACTATTGATTAGATACTGTCCCAGCGGAGCGATTTCGAGTGCATTCCCGTACCCTTCAAAAACCAATTTGGCGGGCAGGGCCAACGGACTATTTATTATTTCCTCATTGGTTTTCAGGGATAACATAACGACCCATAAAAACGGTATGATGGAAATCAATGCAATACTTGTTACATAGGAATATCCTTTTATTTTCATAACAATCCCCTTTATTCATCACTGGCAATCTTAAATACTTTATTGATAATATAGATCAGAACCAGACCCAATGCGATGAGCACCGTACCGATCATGTTGGAATAACCGAAATTATTCTGTACGATTGAGGTATTGTACAGGTAGAGCGGAAGACTCATGGTCTCCGTTCCGGGTCCCCCTTTTGTAGTCAGATAGATCAGTTCAAACTCTTTCAGTTTGGAAGTGGCCGCTATAATCATACAGGTCCCAATGACGTTCCTAAGCTGGGGCAGCGTGACAAATAAATCCTTCTGCCACTGACTTGCGCCGTCCAGGTCAGCCGCCTCATACAGCGAACTTGGAATGGTTCCAATCTCTGTCAATACGAGAAGCATGATCAGGCCTGCGAAGAGCAGCCATGTCAACGTAACGGTAACAAAGGCCGTATTGGGATCGAAAAGCCAGTTGCGAACAAATTGATCCAGGTGAAGCTTGTGCAGAACACTGTTCACAAGCCCGATCTGACCGTTAAAGATCATCAGGAAGATAAAGCCCAGGGCTGATGCCGAGATCATGTTTGGTATCATAAATGCAGTTCTTAGTACTTTCCAGCCCTTAAACTTTCTTGAAATAATAATTGCGAAGCTGACGCCGATGGCGACATGGACAGTCGACTGTAACACAATCCAAATTATTGTATGTTTAAATGAGACAATGAACTCAGCATCCTTCATCGCCGCAATATAGTTGTCGAATCCAATAAAGGAAATCTCACCTGAGAATCCCTTCCACTCCATGAAAGACGAACAGAATACGATAATGACCGGAGCAAGTAAAAATACGACGAAAAAAATGATCAATGGGGCCGTAAACAGGTAGAGCCATAATGTATTTTTTTTCAATGTTGCACCTCTATTTCAGCAGTGCCCCCGAAGCCGGGGGCACTGACAAACGATTTAAGTAGGAAAATGAAAAAGCGTTAGTTTTTATTGGCAGCATCGGTCAAAGCTTGTGCAAACTGTTCCGGTGTAAGGTTTCCTGCAGCAAGCAGCGGATACTGTCTGTCTAATTCTGTTACTACGTTGGAGTACCATAAGCTCTGGTAGTTTCCGTATACGGTAGTAGCTTCTGACTGGAGTTTAATGATTTCTCCCAGCAGCGGGTTCTGATCGATGACTTCCTGTGAAATTTCAACATTTTTGTTGGCTGGAATTGCACTGTACATTTCCGCCATTTTTCCCTGCATGTCTTCATTTGAGATGAACTTCAGGAATTCCACAGCTGCATCAGCGTGAGCCTTATCTTTGGAACCAACCAGATATCCCGGCATGGATCCTGAGAAGATTCCGCCTTCCGGATAGAGCGCTGTTCCGATATTTGCTACAAAATCATCGCCTTTTGCCTGGAAATCACTGATCATCCAAGGACCGTTGGCAATCATAGCAGTATTTCCGTTGAGGAAGTTGTTCGCTCCGTTTTCGTATTTTCCGCCAAGAGCGTCTTTTGTTGTGTAGCTCAGAAGCATCTTCTGCACCATATCAACCGCTTTGATGAAGTCGGGAGAATTATAGTCCTTCGGCATAGCTTGGTTCATCCACTCGTTGCTGTCTGCGGAGAGTGTTCCTACCATGCTGTTAAGCCACAGTGAGGACAGCCAAGCGGAATCCAGTGTATCCATGGAAACAGGAGTTGTTCCGGATGCCTTCAGCAGTTCCAGCTGCTGCATGAATTCGTCCCAAGTTTTTGCTGGAGCAGTAATTCCAGCTTTTTCGAAGAGCGCCTTATTATAGAAATAAGTAACCGGCTGTCTTTCTACAGGCATTGCGTAGATTTTTCCGTCTCTTGAGTTGTATTCAATATCATCATCAAAGAATCTTGATGCGAATTCCTGATCCGCTTCAAAATAAGGAGTCAGATCGACGATTGCATTTGCTGCCAGAGCATCATCCATCAGATTGTAGCCCCCAGTGAATACAAGGTCAGGCATGTCTTTCATAGAGATATAGGTCTTCATTTTGTCAACATAAGCCTGATCTCCCGGGATTTCCTCAATATTTAGTTTAATTCTTCCTTCGTATTCCGCATTGAATGCTTCAATAACAGAACTGAACCATGGAGCCGATGAATTGACCCCAACCTGGAAGGTTGCAAGACGGATTGTTACAGGACCGCCTTCAGCAGCTTCTTCCTTGCTTCCGCAAGCAGTTGCCATAGAAAGAACCATGACAAGACAGAGTAAAACAGCGAGTAATTTTTTCATATCTTTTCTCCTTCTTCTCCTCTAAAATAACTTGGTTTCAACTGATTAAGCATCTATGCCCTTTCAGTGAACCTATATCTATATGAAGTGCTATAGATATCAAATGAAGTTTAATCGATACCCTGCGTAT